>SSFI01000041.1 GCA_008015325.1 Rheinheimera sp. | reverse complement strand
GAGAGTCGATGAGAAAACTAGACCAATCCGATCACTTAGCGTAAAAATACCATCAAGAAAAAGAACGGTTAGCAGGTGATCGGATAACTCCGGAATCGCTGATCGGATTCACCGAAATACGCAAAACAAACTATCGACGAGATCCACCAGAAGATCGGCGAGGTCAGGCAGCATTACGAGCCGCTGATTTCAATCAGCGGTGAACAGCAAAACTATGACGAGTTCAGCGCCGCTTACCTGCGCTATGTTCAGCTGAAAAACGAGTTGACCGCACTGGTCGAAGCGGACAATCAGACCGCAGCCACTGAGCTGGCAAATACCAGTCTGGCCGATACGGCGAACCTGATGGCCAAAGCCTTGATGCAGCTGAACGAACTGAATTCGCGGCATGCATCTGAGCAGGCCAATCAATCAGAGCAAAACTATCTGCAAAGCTGGAACTATGTGATTGGCATGGTGTTGCTCAGCCTGCTGGTGGCAGCGGCAGCCTCTGTGATGTTAAGCCGCAGTATTGTGCTGCCGGTTCGTCGTGCCCTGCATTTAGCGCAAAAAGTTGCGGGTGGTGACCTGACGCAATCCATTGATATCAGGGGCAAAGACGAGATGGCCGAACTGGCGGATTCGATGCGCACTATGCAACAGAACCTGCGTGACACTATTCGCCATATCGCTGCATCGTCGCAAACACTGGCGTCAGCGTCAGAAGAACTGAATATGGTGACTGACAACGCGGCCGAGGGTATCAGTCAACAAAATGATGAAATTCAACAGGCTGCGACTGCCATCACGCAAATGAGTGCGGCGGTCGAAGAGGTGGCGCAAACCGCACTCGCGACTTCTGAAGCGTCCATCGAATCGGCGCACAATACACTGCTGGGCAAACAACAAGTTGAGCAAACGCTGACGGCAATCCATGACATCAACAAAGATATGGCGGTCAGCGCTGGTCTGGTTGGTGAGCTGGCCGAGCAGTCGCAGCATATCGGTAAAGTGCTGGACGTGATCCGCGCCATCGCAGATCAAACCAATTTACTGGCATTAAATGCAGCGATTGAAGCAGCACGGGCTGGTGATGCTGGTCGCGGTTTTGCCGTAGTCGCCGACGAAGTGCGGGCGCTGGCGCATCGCACGCAAAGCTCTACCAAAGAAATCGAAACTATGGTGCACAGTATCCGCGGCGGCACTCAGGCTGCAGTGAGCTCGATGCAGCATAGCCGCGACAAAGCTGAGCAGGCGTTAGAGCAGGCGCATAAAGCCGGCGATGCGCTGGACATGATAGCCCGGCAAATCAACCGCATCAGCGACAGTAATCACATCATTGCCAGCGCTGCTGAACAACAATCAAAAGTTGCGCGGGAAGTGGATCGTAACATTATCAATATCAGCGACTTAGCAACTCAGACTTCTGCAGGCGCGCATCAGACCAGCGCAGCGGCGCACGATTTGTCACGCCTCGCCATTGACCTGAATAACTTAGTCGTTCGTTTTACTGTGTAAACCGTGTTCGCAATACATCTCTGACCGGAGGCTGGGGGGCTGAAGGAATGAAGATGTCATCGTGACGGGGGCTCCCAGACGGAGCCCCTTTTTTATTGTCATGGACGAACGATCTGCCGAACAGGCAGGTTTTTGTGGCCCGCAGGGGCGTCGGTGCACCGCTTACTTTCGCCCCATCCACAACCAAAAGCCGATTAATACTAACAACATGGAACTACCGAGCCATTCCAGCGTGCTGTTGTGTTGCACCCGCACTGGAGGCATTTGTGGTGTTGAGGCCGCTGCTGGTGCCTGCAGTTCAACTGGTATCACATTGGGCCCGGAGCTTTGCTCCGGCGCGACTTTTTCCGGCATACAGTGTTGCTGCAGTTGTTGTTGTTGCACTGTGACGTCCTGAGCCTGGTCATTGGTTTGAGCCTGTAGACGCAGTGCGGTGCAGCGTTCAGTACTCCAGGTTTCGGTGGTTTCGGCCTGCAGGTGGAGGATGGTGCAGAGCAGTAGTGCCGGCAGCAGCAAACGGGGAATGATACGCATAGGAGCTTTCCTATGGACAACGGAACATCTGTCAATGGTAGCGCAAGCCAGCGTTACTGTGCCAGCTGCTGGCTCAGCGTTTATATTGGCTGGGGCAATAACCGCGTGTGACGTCCGGCGAACGTAAAGCCGCGTGTTTGGTGACCCGGCCGCTGGTGCGCGCCCGCCACAAGCGGAAACTGCCGGCGTTCAGTTCGCGACGCATCAATTTAATCAGCTGGTGCTGATTGAGGCCATACAACTGTTCTATCGCTTCAAAAGGTGTGCGGTCTTCCCAGGCCATTTCAATAATACGGGATAAATCGGCGGGGCTGAAACTCATGGATATCGGCTGTTGCTGGTTGGTCAGTTGTGCCAGTTTTACGTGGCCTTGAACGAATTGGACCAGAGCGGCCCTGCAAAGTCTCAGAGAGCCGCTTCACGCCAAAGCGCCATCAAGGCAGCGGAATAAACTCGGTTTCATCACCCGGCACTTTAGGAAAATTCCCCTGCTGCCAGTCGGCTTTGGCCTGTTCGATGCGCTCGCGCCGGCTTGAAACAAAATTCCATTCGATATAACGCCGGGTCATGGCTGCACCGCCAATCAGCGCGATGCGGCTGTCGCTGACGGCTTCTATCGTCACGACGGTATCCGCGTCCAGCACCGCCATTTCATATTGATTGAGCTTGCTGTCGCGTGCTTTCACTGCGCCTGCAGCGATATACAAAGCGCGTTCTGGCGCCTGTGGCAGTACCAGCCGCTGACCGGCTTTGAGACTGGCCTCGATATATAGCGTCGGAGCAAATTGTTTTACTGGTGAGGTCTGACCGTAGGCGCTGCCCATAATGACCCTCACCGGCACGCCTTCAACGACCAGCGCCGGAATGTCGGCAGAGGGATAATGATAAAACGCCGGTTCGGTTTCTTCGTCAGCCTCCGGTAATACCAGCCACAGCTGCAGGCCGTGCAGCTGATGGTCGGCGGCCGCCACTTCCGGCCGCTCGCGCTCCGAGTGCACTATGCCTTTGCCTGCCACCATCAGATTGATGTCACCGGGTCGGATTGGCTGCAGGCTGCCCAGCGAATCGCGGTGCAGAATTTCACCTTCAAACAGATAAGTGACGGTCGCGAGGTTAATATGCGGATGCGGCCGCACATTAATGCCGGAGCCGGCCGGAAAAAATGCCGGGCCCATATGGTCAAAGAAAATCCAGGGGCCAACCATCTGCTGACCAGCGACGGGCAACAAGCGGCGTACCGAAAAGCCACCTAAGTCTTTTTCCCGCGGCTGAATGATTTTGGTAACAGTGCTGCAACTGCCAGCCAGCTGGCAGGATGCTTCGACTGATTTTTCCATGTTGCTCATAATGTTTGCCCTCAGGTAGCTATGCGCAGCTCCCTGGCCTCAGAAGATCCACGCAATGACGGTATGGCTCAGATGGCACTGAGCGTGATCCAGATCCCACTGCAGAGTAGCAGCACATACAGCAAACGGATAAACAGCTGCTGCGGCAGATTGCGCTGCACCCAGACGCCGGCCTGTACCGCAATGAAGGCCAGTGGCGTGCAATACAACACCCGGACAATATCTGCCAGATCAAACTGGCCGGTCAGCCAGAAGGCTGGCACTTTTAACAGGTTCAGCACAGCAAAAAACACCGCGCTGGTAGCGATATAGCTGACCGGCGGCAGCTGGCGCGCTAACAAATGCAGCGACAATGGCGGGCCGCCGGCGTGTAATAAGGTGGAACTGACACCACTGAGAAAACCGAGGCTGATACCGGCTTTAGCGCCGGCGAACATGCTTAAGTCGGCATTGCCATAAAAATAGCGCAGCGCGAACAAGGTCGCGCCGATGCCGATAAACAGCTGCAGTTGCTGGATAGTTACCAGTAGTAAGACAAAACTGGCGGCAACAATACCAAGAATGGCCGGCAATAATAAAAACCGCAGCGCGGCGAGGTCCCACTTTTTCCAGCTGCTTTGCAGGGTAAAAGCATCGCAGAGAATGAGCACTGGCAACAACAGTGCCAGCGCGCGGTCCGCCGGAAACGCCAGCAATAACAGCGGCATGGCTAATAAACCCAGACTACCGGCAAAGCTGGTTTTGGAAATGCCGGACAGCATCACAGCGCCTGCCAGCGTCAGCCATTGCCACAAGTCCATCCTCGCTACTCCCCAAACCGTCCAAACAGGCCGCCCAAACAGACCGCCGGTAGTGCCGGCGGTATTGGTCGGTATCTTAGGGGGCAGGCGGGTACCGAGTACAGCAGAAAAAACGGCGGTTACGTTTCGATTTTTTCGCGGTTTAGTGTGCTGAACCGGCAGCAGGGAAATCGAAGCGTTGCTCTGGTGCTTGTTTGCTCAGCTTCAGCGTGCGCACCGGACCACGGCCTTCCAGATTCACCACATTGATTTGCGCCGGCCAGATGCTGATCAGGCTGTCATGACGCACACTCAGGGTTTTTAACGCCGCTTTTGGCAGCGCGATTTCCTGGTATACCCAGATATGCCTGCCGTCCAGTTCACTGCCCAGTAGCTTCAGCTGCAGCGGTTCGCCATTAAGAGTCAGCTGAAAATGGCTGGCGACATAAGCGGCAAACTGGGCCCGTACCGCTTCTTCTTGATGAATATCTGCTGCTTTCCCCTGCAGATGTTTCACGGCGTGCTCGGCGTCATGCAGATAAAAGCGGTGCATCACTTCCAGCTGGCCACTGCGGTCGTTAAACAACAGTTTGGTGATAGCGGTTTTCATCTGATGCGCCTGCAACGGCGCACAGAAACACAAAAACGCGCTGAGGACCAGCCACAAAGTCTGACGCATCATGGCTGTTGTCCGTCATTGTCGTCTTTATCTTCAGCGCTTTTCAGCTTGGTTTTGCTGTCCTGCATGATGTCACGCTGGGTATGGCCTTTGCGTTTTTCGCGTTTAAACGACTCGATGCGCGATTCAATGATCTGTCGCGGGTAGACGTTGTTATCGACATCCACATCAGCCGTCAGCCATTTCGGATCGACTTCAGCCTTGACCAGCACTTTGTCGCTGACCAGCAGTTTACTGACAGCATGCGGCGATTGGCGCCAGATTTCGGCGGCAATATATTGTTGTTCCGTCGAGCCGTCTTCATAAGTCAGTTGCAGCAGTATGGGCATTACCAGACCGCCCAGATTGCGGAACTGCAGCACATAATAGTTTTTGTCTTCTTTCACCGCCCGGTCCAGCACTCGGCGCTCCCAGGGTTTCAGGTCTTTCAGGAACTGCTGGTAACTGTTGCGTTCTTTATTGGTGACGGTGAACTGGTCATTTTCGTCATAAAAATCAGTAACGTCTTTGTTGTTGTCGACCCAAGGCGTTTTACCTTCTTTGACGTTCAGCTCAGCAAAATAAGACGCCGGTTTTTTCCGTTCTTGCTGGCGCTCGCGGTCCATATCAATATCCGGGTTTTCGGTGTCGAGGCGCAGTTTGTAGACTTTTTCCAGCGCGATATCGACATGATCAGTGCTATAGAACCAGCCGCGCCAGAACCAGTCTAAATCGACGCCACTGGCTTCTTCCATGGTGCGGAAAAAATCAGCCGGCGTTGGACGTTTGAATTTCCAGCGCGTGGCGTATTCGCGAAAGGCAAAATCAAATAATTCGCGGCCCAGAATCACGTCGCGCAAAATACCCAGTGCTACCGCTGGTTTAGTGTAAGCATTAGGCCCGAGGCTGGTTACGCTGTCGGACTGCGTCATGATCGGTTCCTGTTGGTCGCCTTTCATGTAATCCACGATGTCACGCGCTTCGACGCCCCAGGGCATGTTCGGGTCCCATTCGCGACCGGCGACGGCATCTAAAAAGCTGTTAATGCCTTCGTCCATCCAGGTCCATTGCCGCTCATCGGAGTTCACCACCATCGGGAAATAGATATGGCCAACTTCATGGATCACCACGCCGACCAGAAACAGCTTTTCGGCCAATGAATAGGTGCGGCTGCCGTCTTTTTGCAATTCGGTACGCGGGCCGTTGAAGGTGATCATCGGATATTCCATGCCACCGACCGGACCGTTCACCGACTGCGCCACCGGGTATTGATAATCAAAGGCAAAACGCGAATACACCTGCATGGTGTGGATCACGGCTTCAGTCGAATATTTCTGCCACAGCTCACCGCCTTCTTTCGGGTAAAACGACATCGCCATGACAAAAGGCTGTTCACTGCCACCTTGCTGATAGCCTTTCGCGTCCCAGATAAATTTGCGCGAGGAGGCCCAGGCAAAATCACGCACATTGTCCGCTTTAAAGCGCCAGGTTTTTTGCTCGTGGCTGCCGTCTTTTTCGTTTGCCAGCGCTTCGGCCGGTGTGACGATCATCACTGGGCGTTTCGCCGTTTTCGCCTGCTCCAGCCGTTGCCGTTGTGTGGCAGTCAGCACTTCGGTCGGGTTTTGCAGCACACCGGTTGACGAGACGATATGGTCGGCCGGCACTGTCAGCGCCACATCGTAATCGCCAAATTCCAGTGTAAATTCGCCCTGGCCGAGGAATTCTTTATTGGTCCAGGCTTCGTAATCGGTGTAAGCAACCAGACGCGGAAACCACTGCGCCAGCAGGAAAATGTCGTTGCCGCCTTTGCGCGCATCATCGGGGAAATGTTCATAACCGGCGCGTTCATTGACTGCATCTTCTTCGGCGATATTAAACGCATAATCCAGCTTAAATTCAGTGTGTTGGCCTGGTTTTAACGGGGTTGGCAGGTCGATGCGCAGTTGGGTGCCGACAACGACATAACGCAGCGCTTTGCCGCCGCTCTCTAACTTGCTGATGTGGTAACCAAGCTCAGTGTCGGCCATAAATTGCTGGCGACGCAGCTGGTCGAGGCTGATGCGGGCCGGTTTACCGTCGCGCAGTTCAGCAGCGCCGAAAGTTTCGGTCATTTCCGCCATCGAATCGTTTTTCAGCACGTTTTGATCGAGCTGCAACCAGAGGTATTTCAGCGTGTACGGCGAGTTATTGCGATAGGTGACCTGCTGGCTGGCGCTGAGGCGGCGTCTGGATTCGTCGAGCCTGGCTTTGATCTGATAATCGACCTGCTGCTGCCAGTATTGCTGGCCCGGTTCGCCGGCGGCGTTGCGATAGACGTTTGGTGTGGGTAACTCCTCGTCAAGCTGGCGAAACTTGTCGATGTAATCCCCTTTGGTTTGTTGCACGGCAGCGACAGATAAAGTGCTGCCAAGCAGTAGGCTCAGGCTCAGCAAAGTTTTTACGCAGGACATAACAGCCTTGTTTACAGTCAATTTAGCGGAAGATCATCTACCCTAACGACCCGTCACGGACGCGACAAGTGGCCTTGACTAAAAATGCGTTCATGTGCCAATTCTGCTGGTCCAGTGGGGCGGGACTATAGCTGCCCGACCAATTGTTTGTCCGCCATTAGCTGTTCGATTTCAGCCAGACAAGCCGGGTCATCAATGGTTGACGGAATACTGTATTCACTGCCGGCGGCGATTTGCCGCAGCAGCTTACGCAGGATTTTGCCGGAGCGGGTTTTTGGCAAACGTTTGACGATGATGGCTTTTTTAAAGCAGGCCAAAGCGCCGATTTCTTTGCGCACCATGGCGGCCAGTTCGGCTTCCAGCGCGGCTTCAGCGATATTGCTGCCGTTTTTCAGCAGCACCAGCGCCAGCGGCTGCTGGCCTTTAATAGGTTCATGAATGCCAATGACACAACATTCTGCCACTGCCGGGTGGCTGGCGACGATTTGCTCCATTTCGCCGGTCGACAGGCGGTGGCCGGCGACGTTAATCACATCGTCGGTGCGACCCATCACAAACAAATACCCTTCTTCGTCGAGATAACCGCCGTCGCCGCTGGCGTAATAACCGGGGAAGGTGCGCAGATAACCGTCAACAAAACGCTCATCATTGCCCCAAATGGTGCTGAGGCAACCGGGCGGCAGCGGTAATTGGATGGCGATATAACCCTGTTCATTCGGACCAAGCACAGTGCCGTCGTCGCTTAAAATTTCGACCTGATAACCCGGCACCGGCACTGTGGCCGAGCCGGCTTTAGCCGGTAACAGCGCCACACCGGCCGGGTTGGCGCTGATGGCCCAGCCGGTTTCGGTTTGCCACCAATGGTCAATCACTGGCTTGCCGATTTTGTCACTGACCCAGTGATAAGTCGCCGGATCCAGCCGCTCGCCGGCCATAAAAATGTATTTGAGCGCCGACAAATCATAAGTTTGCAGCAGCGCTTCCGGGTCTTCTTTGCGCACAGCGCGAAAGGCGGTCGGGGCGGCGAATAACACTTTGACTTTGTATTCAGCGCAAAGCCGCCAGAAAGCGCCGGCGTCGGGCGTAAACACCGGTTTGCCTTCGTACAAAATCGTCGTGCAGCCGGCGAATAATGGCGCATAGACAATATAAGAGTGGCCGACGACCCAACCAACATCGGAAGCGGCAAAAAACACATCGCCGGGACCGCAGTCATAAATAGTGCGCATGCTATAAGACAGCGCGACCGCATGGCCGCCGTTATCACGCACCACGCCTTTGGGTTTGCCGGTGGTGCCGGAGGTGTAGAGGATATACAGCGGATCTGTCGATTTCACCGGCACACAGGCGACCGGATCGGCTTTGGCCATCTCCAGGTTCCAGTCTAAGTCGCGACCGGTTTGCATCTCTGCCAATAACTGTTCGCGCTGGAAAATAATGCAGCTGGTGACCTGATGCTGCGCAAGTTCCAGTGCCTCATCGAGCAGCGGTTTGTAGGCAATCAGGCGGTTGATTTCGATACCGCAAGACGCGCTGACAATGACTTTCGGCGTGGCGTCATCGATACGCAGCGCCAGTTCATGCGCGGAAAAACCACCAAACACTACTGAATGCACAGCACCCAATCGTGCCACGGCCAGCATGGCTATCACCGCCTGCGGGATCATCGGCAGATAAATCACCACGCGGTCGCCTTTGCCAACGCCTTGTTGTTGCAGCACGCCAGCAAACAACGCCACTTCATCGAGTAATTGCAGATAGCTGTAACTGCGCTTGCTGCCGGTTACCGGCGAGTCATAAATCAGCGCGGTCTGATTGCCGCGACCCTGCTGCACATGGCTGTCGAGCGCCAGATAACAGCTGTTCAGCACTCCATCGGCAAACCATTGATAATGGTCGGCGTCGGTTTGGCTGAGGATTTGCGTCGGGGCTTCAAACCAGTCCAGCTGCGCCGCTTCGCGCTGCCAGAACTGTTCAGGCTCCGTAGCAGCCTGCTGGTGCAGTTGCTGATAACGTTGCAGTGGCAGATTTGGCTGTTGATCTGTGTTGGTCATGGCAGGGATCCCGGCAATAGTAACTACTGAGACTTTAGCCTTTTTTTGCCGTTGGCGAACTTAGACTTTTGGCGGGGGGCGGCCGGCGCTGACACTGAGCCCGCAGATCCGGGCTCAGAGTGGCACTGCGGTTTGATCAGAATGGCGACAGCAGGGTGCGGATCACCGGTTTCAGTGCGATCAGCACCGTTTCGCGGTCCAGCTGCGGATTCAGCACGCGGCGGATCATCAGGCCGCCAAACAGCGCAAACATCACGCTGATACGGCTGTCGAGTTCCGGCTCCGGCAGGTCCCGCACCAGGCTACCGTCGCGGCGCAGCAGTTGTTTCATCAACCGGCGCGCTTCAACATCATTGGCCTGCAGCGCCAAGGCCACTTTTTCGTTGCGTGCCGCTTCAGACAGCATTTCCAGCTTTAACGCACCTTTTTCCACGTCCAGATGTTTGTCGACACCATCGTCACAACCATCGAGCATCACATCCAGCAAGGGGCCTTCGGCCTGCAGGAAGGTATTAAATACCGAGAACATCTCTTCCATATCGCGCTCGATGATGGCGTCGATAATGGCCTCTTTGTTGTCGAAGTAGTTATAGATATGGCCCGGGCTCATGAGCGCAGTTTTGGAAATTTCCGCCATGCCGGCACCGTGATACCCGCGGCGGCGGAAGCAATCAGACGCCGCGTCCAGCACTTGCAGCCGCCGGCTTTGCGCCAGTTGCGGGTCTTGTCGTCTGGTTTTGGTCGTCATGTTGTTTCCTCCGCCTTGTTTGTCGCTGTATCTTTTATTACTGCGTCGATTGTCGCAACGTCTGTCGTTACTGCGCTGTGGTGCTGCTGGTCTGAGTTTGCTGCTCCTGCCAGCCACCACCCAGCGCTTTATAGAGCCCGAGCTGCGCCTGCAGATAATTCAGCCGCGCTGTGGTCAGCTGTTGCCGTGCGCTGTACCAGCTGCGTTCGGCGTCCAGCAGTTGCAGATAACTGTCGGCGCCGGCGTCATAGCGGGCCTGACTGAGCTGTTTACTGTGAAAACTACTGCGTTCCAGTGCCTGCAACGCTTTCAACTGCGCCTGATAACCGGCTTTGTCGGCCAGTTGATCTGACACTTCGCGAAATGCCTGGCGGATGCTCTGCTGATAGGTTTCGAGCGCGATAGTACGGTCTGTTTCAGCCAGCTGCAAGTTGGCCTGCGTGCGGCCCATATTAAAAATCGGCAGGCTGATGTTTGGCACAAAGCTCCAGCTGCCACTGCCGCCGTTAAATAAACCGCTGAGTTCATTCGACGCAGTACCGGCACTGGCGGTCAGGCTGATGGACGGGAAAAACGCTGCCCGCGCCACGCCGATATTAGCATTGGCGGCTTTCAGCTGATGTTCGGCCTGCACAATATCCGGTCTTTGCGTCAGCAATAAAGCCGGGCTGCCGGGCGCCAGTTCAGGCAACTGCAGGCTGGATTGTTGCAACGATTCCTGCGCCGTTGGCAGCCAGGCACTGAGATCGGCAGCGGGCTTTGCCAGCAGCAACTGCAGCGCGTTTAAATCACGCTGCAGTAAACGCTGATACCGCGCCACATCGGCCTGACTGTTGGCCAGCAGGCTTTGCTGCTGACTGAGCGTCAGCTCTGACGCCGCACCGAGCGCAACTTTGCGTTCGGTCAGTTGCAGGCTTTGCTGGTAGCTGGCGGCGCTGTGCTCTGCCAACGTTAGCAGCTGCAGATTGCTGGTGTAGCTGTACCAGCTGGTGGCGACTTCAGCGAGCAGGCTGACTTTCGCCGCCTGTTGCGCCGCTTCACTGGCAAAGAGCTGCTGCAGCGCCTGTTCAGACTGATTGCGCACTTTGCCAAACAGGTCCAGCTCCCAGCTGCTGCCTACAGTCACGCTGGCTTGTTGCTGGATAGCTGCACTGCCGCTTTGGCTCCCGTTTTGGCTTAGGTCCGCCGGCAGCCGTTGCCGGCTTTGGCTGGCGGATAAGTCCAGCGCCGGATAGCGGTTGCTGTCGCTGATTTGATAAAGCGCCCGCACCCGCTCGACATTCAGCACCGCCAGTTTCAGATCATGATTCTGGGCCAGCGCTTGTGTCAGCAGCTGCTGCAGCCGCGGCTCCTGAAAAAATGCCTGCCAGGACAAGTCGGCGACCTGTGCCGCCGCAGCATCAGTTGGCGTTTGTGCGTACTCGGTGGGTACTGTGGCCGGAGTTTGTGGCAGCTCCGGCGCTAACGAACATCCGGTCAAAGCAAAGGCAGTCAGGACGCTCAGTGTTTTCAGCCGCAAGCCGTTGGTCTGTTTTAATGGCAATAACATGGAAAGCTCCTTAACCCTGAGTATCTGCGGCCGCTTTGAGCGGGAACAGCCGGCGCACCAGCACAAAAAACAGCGGCACAAAGATTACCGCCAGAATACTGGACGCCAGCGTGCCGCCAATCACCGAAATACCCAGCGCATTCTGCGCGCCTGAACCGGCACTGGAGGCGATCGCGAGCGGCAACACGCCACAGATAAAGGCCATCGATGTCATCAGGATTGGCCGCAGCCGCAGCCGCACCGCTTCAATCGCGGCTTCGACCAGGCCTAGGCCTTGTTCCATCCGCGCAATCGCAAACTCGACAATCAAAATGGCGTTTTTCGATGCCAGGCCCATAGTGGTCAGCAAGCCAACCTGCAGGTAGATGTCGTTGGAGAGGTTTGCAACCAGCGCAGCGGTTGCGGCGCCAAATACACCCAGCGGCACTATCATCATCACCGCGGCCGGTACCGACCAGCTGTTATATAAAGCTGCCAGACAGAGGAACACAACGAGCAGCGACAAGGCATACAACATGGGCGCCTGACCACCGCTTAACCGTTCCTGATAAGAGATGCCTGTCCATTCGAAACCGACGCCGGCAGGCAGTTGCTTGACCAGTTTTTCCATTTCATCCATCGCCTGACCTGTGCTGTAACCCGGTGCGGCGGCGCCCTGAATCTCCATCGCGGAGAAACCGTTGTAACGTTCCAGCCGTGGTGAGCCATAGCTCCAGTGGCTGCTGGCAAAGGCGCTGAACGGCACCATGTCGCCTTTGCTGTTGCGCACATACCATTTGGTTAAATCTTCCGGCGCCATCCGGCTGTCGGCCGCACCTTGCAGAAAGACTTTTTTCACCCGGCCGCGGTCAATAAAATCATTGACATAACTGCTGCCCCAGGCGGTGGCGAGCGTGCTGTTGATGCTGCTTTGGCTGACCCCCAGCGCTTCCGCTTTGGCTAAATCGATGTCGAGTTTCAGCTCCGGCGTATCTTCCTGACCATTCGGCCGCACCCCGGCCAGCACCGGGCTTTTTGCTGCCATACCGAGCAGCATATTACGCGCCTGCAGCAGTTGGTCGTGACCAAGGCCAGCACGGTCCTGCAGATAGATGTTAAAGCCGTTGGCGGTGCCAAGTTCCACTACTGCCGGTGGCGGGAAAGCAAAGACAAAGGCTTCTTTGATGGTGGCGAAGTAACCCATAGCTTTACCAGCGACGGCGCCGACATGCAGGTCCGGCCGCTGCCGCTCATCCCAGTGTTTCAGATTCACAAAGCCGATGGCGGCGTTTTGACCGGAACCGGCAAAACTAAAACCGGCCACAGTAAAAATCGATTTCACCGCTTCCTGTTGGTCGACCAGGAAATGCTGCTCCATTTTCTCGACCACACCCAGCGTTTGCTCTGTCGTACTGCCTGCCGGTAACACCACCTGATTAAACAAAATGCCCTGATCTTCGTCCGGCAAAAAGGCTGAAGGTAACTGGCTGAATACATACAGCAAACCGACTAAAATCACGCCGTACACCAGCAGGTAACGTTTGCTTTGTGCAATCATCCGTGCGACAAAACCCTGGGTGCCCTGATTGGTTTTATCAAAACCGCGGTTAAAACCACCAAAGAAGCGGCCGGAAAGCGAGCCAGGGTTTGGTACATGGCTTGGTTTTAACAAAGTGGCACAAAGCGCCGGCGTTAAAATCAGCGCCACCAGCACTGACAGCGCCATCGCTGAAACCAGGGTTATTGAGAACTGGCGGTAAATCACGCCGGTAGAACCACCGAAAAATGCCATCGGTACAAATACCGCTGACAGCACCATGGCGATACCGACTAAAGCACCTTTGATTTCGTTCATCGATTTGCGCGTCGCCGCAATGGGCGACAGCTTCTCTTCGGTCATTACCCGTTCGACGTTTTCCACTACGACGATGGCGTCATCGACTAAAAGACCAATTGCCAGCACCATCGCAAACATGGTCAGGGTATTAATCGAATAACCAAAGGCATAGAGGATGGCGAAAGTGCCAAGCAGCACCACCGGTACTGCGATGGTCGGAATAAGCGTGGCGCGGAAGTTCTGTAAAAACAGATACATCACTAAAAACACCAGCACCACAGCTTCAATCAGCGTATGGACCACTTTTTCAATCGATAAAGACACAAAAGGCGTGGTGTCGTAAGGCACGACCGCTTTGAGGCCGGCTGGGAAATAAGGCGTTAAATCGGCTAAGGCTTGTTTGACGCCGTCGGCGGTATCGAGCGCATTGGCGCCGCTCGCCAGTTTAATGCCGATCCCTGAGGCCGGTTTACCGTTAAAACGCGCAACCACGTTGTAGCTTTCGCCACCCAGTTCAACAGTGGCGACATCGCTTAACCGCACAGTGCTGCCATCCAAGGCGCTTTTCAGCAGAATATTGCGGAACTGTTCCGGCGTTTGCAGTCGGCTTTGCGCTGTGACAGTCGCATTCAGTTGCTGACCTTGTGCGGCCGGTAAACCACCCAGCTGACCGGCAGACACCTGGGCGTTTTGCGCCACAATGGCGTTGCTTACATCAGCCGGGGTCAGTTTAAAGTTTTGCAGTTTGGCCGGGTCCAGCCAGATGCGCATCGCATATTGCGAGCCAAATAACTGCACTTCACCGACACCTTCGACGCGCGAGATAATGTCCTGCACGTTGGACGCGACATAATCACCGATGTCGATGTTGGTCATGCTGCCGTCTTCCGAGACAAAACCGACGACCATCAGAAAGTTACGTGCGGATTTGGCGACTGTCACACCCTGGCGCTGCACTTCCTGCGGTAACAGCGGCGTGGCCAGTGCCAGTTTGTTCTGCACCTGTACCTGGGCGATATCCGGGTCGGTTTCGGCGTTAAAGGTCAGTGTCAGCGTGACCTGACCGCTGGATTCAGAAGTCGACGACATATACATCAGGCCGTCGAGGCCTTTCATTTTCTGTTCAATCACTTGCGTGACAGTGTCTTCCAGCGTGCGGGCGGAAGCGCCCGGATAATTGGCACTGACGCTAATGGCTGGCGGTGCAATCGACGGGTACTGGGCCACGGGCAGGGCGCTGATCGCCAGCACACCGGCCAGCATCACCATAATGGCCAGCGCCCAGGCAAAAATCGGTCTGTTAATAAAAAAATGCGACATCAGAAACCTCGCTTAACGGGCTGCAGCCGGCGCTGCCTGGGCAGAACCTGTGCTGTCGGAAGTTGCTGCAGCTGAAGTGACTGCGGTGGAAGTCGCAGGCACCGCCTGCACCACCGCGCCTGGCCGCACTTTTTGCAGGCCTTCAACAATCAGCTGGTCGCCATCATTCAGGCCGGCCGTGACTAACCAGTTGCTGCCGATGGTGCGGTTGGTTTGCAGCAGCCGTGGCTCGACCTTGCCGTCTTTACTGACCACCAGCGCCGTGGCTTCGCCTTTGGCATTGCGGCTGACACCGCGTTGTGGCACCAGTAAGGCATTGGCCTGCAGGCCTTCTTGTACTGTGGCGCGCACGTACATGCCGGGCAGTAACAGCTGGTCAGGGTTCGGGAAACTGGCGCGCAACGTGACCGAGCCGGTATCCGGATTCACTGTCACTTCGCTAAATTGCAGCGTGCCTTTATGGGCGTAAGGGGTGCCATCTTCCAGTGTCAGGCTGACTTCTGTCTGCGTGGCTGCTGTTCCGACCGTGCCTTTGGCCAGCGCTTGCTTCAGTGCCAGCAATTCGCTGCTTGATTGCGTTAAATCGATGTAGATAGGGTCCAATTGCGTCACAGTCGCCAGAGCCTGGCTTTGGCCGCTGCTGACCAGCGCGCCGGTGGTGACCGTTGATTTGCCAATCTGGCCACTGATAGGCGCCAGCACTTTGCTGTAGTTCAGGTTAATCTGCGCAGTGTTGATTTGCGCTTTGGCACTTTGTAATTCGGCCTGCGCCTGCAGGAAGGCTGCTTCGGCTTCATCAAAATCCTGCCGGCTGACGGCTTTGATTTTCAGCAGTTCGCGGTAACGTTCCGCTTTGGCTTTGCTGCTGGCGATATTGGCTTTGGCTTTGGCTTCAGCGGCTTTGGCGCTTAATAAAGCGGCTTCAAACGGCGCCGGATCAATTTGATATAAGGCGGTGCCGGCTGTGACGGTGCTGCCTTCAATGAAGTGGCGCGCCAGCACAATGCCACTGACTTGCGGCCTAATCTCAGCTATTTGCGCGGCCTGCACCCGGCCTGGTAATTCACGGCTTAAAGTCACGTCCTGTGCCTGCAGAGTGACCACGCCGACTGGCACCACAGCCGGGCCGGCGCCTTGTGCGGCAGGGGCGGGTTTACCACAAGCGGATAAAAATAAGGCGCTGGCGAGCAAAGTCACAGCGCCCGGCAGCAGAGGTTGCGAACGACGAATAGGCTGCATGGGAATGATCTCCAATTTAGAGTGAACGTTCATTCTAAATTTGGCTGCTGAAAAAAGCAACGGGGAGAATTGTCAGGATTGGGTAAATGTTGCATAAAGAATCTTAACTGGTACTACAAAAGGAACTTGAAATGCTGAATAAACTGTTGGTACTCATCATTCTTATTGGCTGCTGGCAATGGTGGCAACGCACACAAACAGTGGCGCCAATACCCGAATCGCTGCCGGTATCGGAGACGCTTCCTGTACCGGTTGAGACAGTGCCAGTAGAGCCACAGCTGCAAATACAGCAAAGCTTCCAGTGTGATAGCCGGCAGTTTTGCAGTCAGATGCGCTCCAGAGCGGAGGCGGAGTTTTTTATCGCCAATTGCCCGAATACCAAAATGGATGGCGACCGTGATGGCATTCCCTGTGAAAATGACTCGCGTTGGTAACCCTCAGTGATTCCTGAATTGCTGTTTGTTTATCCAGTGGTTAATTTGCTACAGTAAACCAACTTTATCTGAACCGGAAGTGCCGATGCCTGCGCCTGTTGTGTTACCGCCGGATTATTATCTGCAGCATTTCGCTGAGTTTCTGGCTCGTATCGAAGCGCAATACGCCGGCCTGCTGGGGCCGGTTGAACAGCAGTTTATCGGGGAATTCCGCGCTTTGTCGCCGGACGCACAGCGTTTGTGGCTGCGGATGCTCAGCCGCAAAGGTTCGGTGTTTGCGCTGGCGGACCTGCAATACAGTGAAATCAGCGATCAGCCTGCAGCCGCAGCGCTGTTATTGGAAAGCGGCTTTGCCGCCCGGCCTGAACAAGATGCCGATCTCGCCAACTGGCTGCTTAAAGCCAATAAACAACAGCTTAGCGAATTACTGCAAGTCGGGCTGCAGCAGGGGCTGTTGGCGCAATTGCCAAAAAAATCCGCCGACAAAGCGACTTTACAGCAAGCCGTCACGGACGCTGATTTATTACAACCGCAGTGGCTGGCAGAAAGTGGCGACTGGCTGGCGCTGCGTCAAACCGAGCCGCTGCAGTATTTATTGTTTTTATTTTTTGGCCGCATCGAAACCGATTTATCCGCCTTTACACTGCGCGATTTAGGTGTGGTCGCCACGGGTGGTTTGCGCACTGTTCCGCAACAAAGCACTGCCGCTGAACAAGCTTCCGGCAGCGGTGAGCCTCTCTATCTGGCGCGTTTTCTTGATGTCGCTACCGCGCAGGCGGCTTATGCCTATGCCCGGTTAAAAGCGCAACTGCGTGAGGCATTACCACGTAAAAGCAGCTTGCTGACCCTGGATCAGCTGCAGCAATGGCAACAGGAAGCGGCACTTTGGCCCGAACCTTTGGATGACCGCACAGTGCTGGTGCGGGAAAAGCTTTGCGAAGCCTTAGGCCGGCAGGCGGAGCGCTTAATTGCGCCGGAACTGGCGATCGACTGGTATCTGGCCGGGGGCGGTTATCCGGCGTCCGAGCGGCTGATGCGGCTTTATCATAAGCTGGGTCGGCGCGATGAGCTCGACGCGCTGCTTGCGCAAATGCAGGCTGAGCCTTGTTGTGATGAAGAATATTATCTGGCACAGGATTTTAGCCGCCGCGTGCTGAAACAAAGCCGGGTCACCGACACCACGCATCTGCTGCAGCAAGCGGCCGTATTAGCCTTGGACGAACTCTGGGCCAATGCGCCGGAGCAGGGCGCACTGCAGTATTACCGGCAGCAGGGTTATCAGGCTGAACATCTGGAAAATAACCTGTGGCTGGCCTTGTTTGGTTTATTGCTGTGGCCGCAGTTATTCGAAGCCGCTGACAGCAGTATCCATAACGAATTTGAGCGCCGGCCACGCGACTTAACCACGCCGGCGTTTTATCAGCGCCATGGTGTGGCCATTGAAACGCAGCTGGCGCTATTGGATGACAAAGCTGCGGCGTGCCGTTATTTACTGGCGCAAAGTACCCGGCACTATGGCAAACAAAACGCAATTTTCAGCTGGTATCCGGAGTTAACCCAGCCACTGCTGGCGTTGGTGCAAGCCGCACCGCCCGGCGCTTTGGCTGCGCTGCTACGCAAAATGGCGCTGGATTTTCGCCGTCACAGCAGTGGTTATCCGGATTTAATGCTGTGGCGTGACAATCGCAGTGAAAGTGGCAGCGACGGCCAGGCACAGGAGCTGCAGTTTATTGAAATCAAAGCGCCAGGTGACAGTGTGCGGCGTAATCAATTAAGCCGGCTGCACAGCCTGCGTGAGCTGGGCTTTGACGTCCGACTGGAACGGATAAAGTGGGTGCTGGACCCGGCGCGGGTTTATGCGGTCATTGATGTTGAAACTACCGGCGGCACCGCCGGTAATGACCGGGTCACCGAAATTGGCTTGGTCAAGTTGCAATATGGCCGCGAAATAACCCGCTATTCAACGCTGATCAACCCGCAGCGCCGTATCCCGGCTTTTATCAGCAAGTTGACTGGCATTAGTGATGCGATGGTTGCAACTGCGCCGGTGTTTGCCGATATCGCCGCCGAGTTGTGGCAACAGCTGCAGGGCTGCATTTTTGTCGCGCATAATGTGCGGTTTGACTATGGTTTTATCCGCGCCGAATTTGCCCGCTGCGGCTATCAGCTGCAATTACCGCAGCTTTGCACTGTGGTGGAAAGCCGGCGTTATTTCCCGGGTTTAGCCTCCTATAGCCTTGGCAATCTGGCTGTGCATTTTGGCATCGAACTTAAACAGCATCACCGTGCTCTGGCAGACGCGGCCGCAGCAGCTGAATTGTTGTTGCTGATTAACGAAAGACGGGCGTCCGGCGCATCAGTCCTGGCTGCCCCGGAGAAGCATGCCGGGTGATACGTGGACAGTCATAAGATGCAGCGCCAACCAGAAGCTGCTGCAAGCCATGCCTTAGCTGCGGGATGCTGGCAAACATCAACTGGCTTTGCGCGGTATTTTCTCGGTAATTGCCGCGGTCATTGTCGCGGTAATTTGTACCCAGGGTATTTTATCCCCCCTTTGTGGCTGCAACCTTGACGGCAAGACATTGACGGCACAGGCTTAATCTTCTCCTCTTTTATTGCTGCAGGATACTGACATGTCTGATCCATTTATGCAGGCAGCCATTGCCGAAGCTGAACTGGGCCTGGCCGAGGGCGGCATTCCGATTGGCTCTGTGCTGGTGATTGACGGCCAAATCGTCGGGCGTGGTCATAATCAGCGGGTGCAAAAAGGCAGCTGTACTTTACATGCCGAAATGGATTGTCTGGAGAATGCCGGCCGGTTGAAGGCAGCGGATTATCGCCGTGCTGTGTTGTACTCAACGTTATCACCTTGCGATATGTGCAGCGGCACTGTGCTGCTTTACGGTATTCCTAAAGTGGTGATTGGCGAAAATCAGACGTTTCAGGGGCCGGAAGCTTACCTGAAAAGTCGGGGTGTTGAACTGGTCAATCTACAGGATGAACGCTGTAAAGCATTGATGCAGCGGTTTATTGCTGAGAAGCCTGCCTTATGGTTCGAGGATATCGGTGAGTAGCCGCTTCTGCTGGGCGCTGTTGTTGCTGTGCTGGCCGGCTACTTCGTTGTGGGCGGCCGAGAAGGTGCGGCTGCAGCTGAAATGGCAGCATGGTTTTCAGTTTGCCGGCTACTATGCGGCAGAGCAACAGGGTTATTACACGGAAGCCGGACTGAAAGTGGAACTGGTTGCTGCGACGCCTAAGTTGCAGGTGGTCGATGAAGTATTATCCGGCCGGGCGCAGTTTGGTGTGGGAACCAGTGCCTTGTTACTGGATTTTGCCAAAGGCCGCGAAGTGCGGCTTATTGCCAATGTATTTCAGCATTCAGCATTGGTATTGCTGACCAAAGCAAATAGCGTGGTGCCGGATTTGCAACTGCTGCGTGGCCAGAAAGTCTTGCTGGAAACCGGCGCCGATGAACTGCGTGCCTATTTACGCCGTGTAGGCCTTGCTGAGCAGGATTACCAGCTGATTGAACATGAAACCTCCATTCCGGATTTGCTGAACGGCGCAGCCGCGGCAATCTCAGCATACAGCACCAATGAACCGTTAATCTTGCAGCAGGCAGGCATCGCCTATCACCAGTTTTCACCACGCAGTGCCGGCATTGATTTCTACGGTGATAATCTATTCACCACCAACAAATTTTGGGAAAAAAATCCTGATCTGGTTGAGAAGTTCCGTGCTGCCAGTCTGCGGGGCTGGTCTTATGCCATGCAGCATCCGGCTGAGGTCATTGCATACATGCAGCAGCATTATCCGTCTGGCAGCTCCACAGCGCTGCTGCTGGCGGAAGCTGCAGCAATGCAGCCGTTGTTACAGACTGATTTGATCGCACCTGGGTATATTAATCCGGACCGCTGGTTGCATATTGCCGAAGTTTATCAGCAGCAAGGGTTACTGACGGCAGTTCCGGATCTGGCTGATTTTTTGTATCAGGCCAGTACGCCTATTGACCTGACCTGGGTACTGATTGCCCTGTTGGTGCTGCTTGGCCTGTTACTGGCGCTGGCATTACTGGCCTATATCACTCAGGTTAACCGGCGGCTGCATCAGTTGCTGGCGCAAAAACGTCAACAACAGAGCTGGCAGCATATCCGTAGTCAGATTTTGCAGCAGATGCTGCGGGACGAAACTGCACCGAATGAGCTGATGACCACGGTGCTGCAGTTATTGCAACAATTTCGCCCATCGTACCACCCGATTTTGTTACTGGACCGGCCCAAAGGCTTGCCGCAGATCATTCATGTCGACCTCTGTGCTGCGGGCTGGGCGGAGATCCAACGACGAATGGAGGTCTTTGGCGATGACTGTGATACGCCGGGCCTGAATCTATTGCGCGTGCCACAATTGGGTAAGCCCAGCCCGGCATTTACCGACGTGCCGGCTGGTCAACTGCAATTCTGTGCTTTTCCGCTTCAGGGAGACAGCAGTCAAATCCCTGGTGTATTGCTGGTGTGGCAGGCGACAGCTTTTACTGCACAGGATTTTGATGTGCTGAGTGATGTTGGTTCGATGGTCGCTATCGCGCTGGAACGGCAACGGGACCGTGAAGCGCTGCGTCAGAGCGAGGCGCGGCACCGGCTGCTGACTGACAATGCCAGTGATGTGATTTGGACTATGGATTTGTCCGGCAATATCACTTATGTCAGTCCTTCAGTGGAGCGTCATCGTGGTTTCACCGCCGAAGAGGCGACGCGCCAGCACGTTACTGAAGCGTTGACGCCGGAGTCAGCGGAGCTGGTATTTAATCAGATGCGCCAGGCGCGTGCAGCTGTGGAAGCCGGACTGGCTTATCCGGAATTTGTGGCGGATTTGGAACAACCGCACAAAAACGGTGGCACGGTCTGGAGTGAGGTGAAAACCGCCGGTATTTACAATGAAGCCGGTGAGTTTATCGCAATTGTCGGGGTGGCGCGTGATCTCACTGAGCGGCGTAAAACGGAACAGCAGATGCGCTATATGGCGCAGCACGACAGCCTGACCGGCCTGCCCAACCGCGCACTGTTTATGGACCGGCTGCAACAGGTACTGACATATTGCAGCCGGCATCAGCGCCAGCTGGCGGTGTTGCTGCTGGATTTAAATAAGTTTAAGCCGGTCAATGATGAGCATGGTCATGCCGCCGGCGATGAACTGCTCAAGGCCATTGGCGAGCGGCTGCGCAAACTACTGCGTGCGTCCGATACCGTGGCTCGCCTTGGTGGTGATGAATTTGTTGTATTGTTGCCGCAGCTCGAATCACCGCAGGAAGTGGGGCTGGTTGCGCATAAAATCACGCAGGCGCTGGCAGAACCTTTTGCTCTGAGCATGGCGACAGTGCAGATTGGCTGCAGTATCGGTCAGGCGTTATTTCCGGATGATGGCTCTGATGCGGATACCTTAATTCGTATCGCCGATGAGCGGATGTACCAGCAAAAACAGCTGCGGCATACCGGGCGCTGAAAGGAAAAAACCTGCAGCAGCAAGGGGAGAGCGCGCTGCCGCAGGTCACAGGTTAAAACCCGGTCAGAACTGATATTTCACTTCCACCCCGGCGGTGCGTGGTGGATTCAGTGAGGTAATTGGCGTACCCAGGACCGCTGCGGCAAAACCGCCAATGCCGCCGGTTGTGGCGTTGTCAGTCAGGTTTTTGCCATAGACTGCCACTTCCCAGTGGTCGCTGTTGCTTTGCCAGCTGATGCGAGCATTGAGGTTTTTGCTGTCGGCAAAATACGCCGGAATTTGTCTGGCGATTGCCAGCAGATCCGGGTCGTCGGCGCGGGTATTTTCCTCGTACACATAGTCAACATGGACTTTCCACTGACCATCCCCAAAAGCCCAATCCGGTGTCCAGTCAGCGGTTAGCGTGTAGGCATCGGCGCTGGAGTCTTTTTCAGTGTCGGTGACTAAGTCGCCGTCGCCGTTATAAAACTGCTGCCAGTTGGATTCAGTTTTGCGATACTCCGTCACCAGGCCCAGTTTCAGCGCTGATGTGGCTTGCCAGTCGATGATCAGCTCCATGCCACGGATATCCTGATCACCGTTGATGATGATTGGTACTGCCACGCCATCGCCCGGCCTTTTGCTGCTCACTGAGCGCTGCCGGTCTGTCAAATCCATATTGTAAATCGACGTTTGCAGCCGCACGCTTTGCCACAGTTCGGCCTTGTACCCCAATTCAATGTTTTTCACCGCTTCCGGCGCATATGGATTAGCGGCTGATGCCGGGTCTAAAGAATCATAACCACCTGATTTATAACCAGTTGAGAATGATAAAAACCACAGCTGGTCAGCATCAGGCTGGAAGCGAACCACACCGCGGCCGGTCAGCTTGCTCCAGTCTTTGCTGGCTTTAAGGTTGGTCACCAGTGGGAATAAAAACTCGGTCAGGCTTGGCAGCGATGCGCCAAAGGAGCGTTCGCGGATATCCCAGCTGAAGTCTTTTTCATCGCGGCTATAACGCAGACCACCGGTAAAGCCCCACTGGTCGTTGTACTGATAGTCCACATCCGAATAGATACCATAAGAATTAAACACACCATTGTTGCTGATGTCTTCACTCCACAGCTTGCCGGCGTTGGACGGCCCAAAAATCTCCGCGATGCCAAGGCCTCCGCCTACCAGCTGGTAAGTCAGATCGCCAGTGGCGCTGATAGCAGCTGCCAGTTCCGGGCTGAATGGTGCAGCGCCTAACTGTTGCAGCAGCCCTGCGACAGACGGGTCCATCATGGCCAGAATACTCAGTACATTGGCCCAGTCGGCCGGTTTCCAGATATGGTCAATTGGCAGGCCGACCGCTTGTGGCGGAATACCAGCTTGTTGCAAAGCGCCACCGAGCATTTGGTTCAGGTTATCGCTGGTCAGCCGCGCAATCGTATCGGCGGTGATGTCCAGCGTGGTGGTCTGATGCACGTTTTCTTTGCTGTAAGTAATACCACCGACATAGTTCAGCTTGTCGTGGCTGTAGTTCAGCTGCAGCTCGTTGTAAAAAATGTCCGAATCTTCAAAGTTGATGGTATCGAGATAACGGGTTTTGTCGGCGGTGCCGTCGGCGTCGTCGCGGCCAGATACTTGCCATTGCCGTTTGCTGGAAATGAGTTTGCCGGACCAGTCACTGTTAAATTCATGATTGATTTTTAACGTCCAGGCGTCCATGTCGCGCCGCTCGTGGCCATCAATCACGTCATTTTCAATAGTGCGGTCCAGCGGGTTCATGCTGTAGGCATAAGGGCTTAAGCCGATGGCAGGCGAATAGCCCTGGTCCATGTCGTCATAATCGTAACTGAACTGGATTTTGGTGCTTTGGCTGGGGGTCCACAGCGTGGCGATGCGGGCGGCCTGATGGTTGGCATTGCCGAGCACTTCGCCCTGATAGCTTTTATAAACGTTGTCGATGTAGCTGTCGCGCTGGTTTGACAGCGCATTGATGCGCACGGCAAATTGATCGGACAGTGAGGTATTGGCCATGCCTTCGAACCGCTTCAGGCCATAATCGCCGAGCGTAGCTTTGAGAAACGCTTCCTCGCTCTGTTCCGGCGCGTTTGGCACCATACTGACGACACCAGCCGCAGCGTTTTTACCAAACAAAGTGCCTTGCGGGCCTTTTAAAATTTCAATGCGCTGCATGTCGGCAAACAACACGCTCTGAGCGGCGCGCGGCAGATAGACGTCGTCGTAGAAAATTGCCACTGACGGGTCGCCACCGGTGCTGATGTTCGAACTCGACACGCCACGCATCGTCGCAGTCGCCTGCGCCACGGCGTCTTTACTGAATTTAAAACCCGGCGTGTAGTCGGCGATATCGCCTAACAGCACCGAGTTGGTCTCTTCTAAGTCTTTGGCTGAAATTGAGTCGATTGCAACCGGCACTTCCATCAAATTTTGCACGCGTTTTTGCGCTGTGACTGTCATCACTTCGATGGCTGCTTCGGCATTTTTGTCAGTGTTTTGTTGTTCCTGTGCACTGCTGGCCTGGCTGTACAGCGCGCTGCTGCAAAGCAGGCCGATGTATAAAGCGAGGGGAGTGTTCCTGTATTGCTTGTTCACACCTGTCATCTCTGTTCTCCGGATTATTTTAGTTATGGTCGGCAGCTACCGGTCTGCCTTGCTGAACGCCTGTATTTGGGACAAAACCATGGCAACACCCGCTTAGCCGATAATATCGGTGCATAGGTTGAACGCAACACAGGGCCGGCCGCCCGGGTGACGGCCTGAAGTCGCGTTATTGCGCTGTGAAAGGGCTGTGCAATGAGGCTGTAAATGAGCGAAATGTCAGGACTGGTGTGGCTTACAGCGGTAGTCAGAACTTCATCGACCAGCAATCTTCTGGCGTTACAGACGGCCAGAATCAGCAGTTTTTTGGCCCGTTTTTGTACACTTTTGTACACTATTTTGTTTGCTGCCTGCCCTCTGCCGACGCACCCTACCAATATCGAAGTTGAACCTGCCCGGTATTGTATTTCCGCCCATTCCGCCGGGCTGATCGCCATTGCAGGTTAAAACCAATGCAGGAGTTTGTGTGAGATTAAGCGTCTTCTACAGCAGTGTGTTGTTGCTGGTCAGTACCACATTGCCGGCTGCGCCCACCGTTGCTGCAGTACCAGCAGCGCTGACGCTGTGTCAAAGTTGTCACCAGCCGGATGGCAGCGGGAATGCAGCATTACAAGCGCCGGCATTGGCCGCACAGCAGCAGGATTATTTACTGCGCCAGCTACAACATTTTCAGAGTGGCCTGCGCGGGGCGCATCCGCAAGATGCTGTTGGCGCGCAGATGCGCGCCGCTTTGCCCACAGATTTAAGTGCTGAAGACCTGACCGCGCTGGCCGGCCATTTTGCCGCGTTACCGGCACCGGCCAAAGCAACGCAGGCCGCTGATGCAGTTCAGGTCGATAAAGGCCGGCGCATCTATATCAACAGCTGCGGTGCTTGCCATGGGGCCAAAGCCGAAGGGGTTGTTGCGCTGAAAGCACCGTCTTTGCGCCAGCTTGATGCTGTTTATCTGCAGCGTCAGCTCGAATATTTCCGCACGGGCGTGCGCGGCAGCGATAAAAACGATAAACCGGGCCGCCAGATGGCGATGATGGCGCGCACGCTGCAAAGCGAGCAGGACGTCGCGCAGGTCATTGCTTACATTGGGTCTTTGCCATGACAAGCAGTTGGAACATTGCGGGTACAGTCCTGTTACTTTGGGCTGGCACTGTTGTCGCGATGCCACGACTGGCGGCGGTTACTGTCGCAGACTTTACCGGCAGCGGGGGCGCGCCAGCGCAAATCGAGCTGTCGACAACATGCCCGCCGAGCTTTGAGCTGGTGGGGCAACAATGCAAACTGGTCAATCTGTATCAGCAATATGATTCGTTGCAAAGCAAAGGTGTCGGCGGTACCAAAACCGCTTTACCGGCCGCGCGGGATGGTTTTAGCCCGCAGCAGATTGACCTTGGCCGTTATTTGTTTTTCGACCCGCTGCTCTCTGCCAATAAACAACAAGCCTGCGCCAGCTGTCATCAGCCGGACAAAGGTTTTACCGATGGCAAAGCCGTCAGCACCGGCGCCTTTGGTCAGCAGGGCAAACGCAGCGCGCCCACGCTGTGGAATGTCGGTTTTTTGCAAAAATTATTTTGGGATGGCCGCAGCCCCAGTCTGGAGCAGCAGGCCGCCGGGCCTTTATTTGCGCCGGATGAAATGGCCAATACACCGGAACAGCTGCTGCATGATTTAAACAGCAACCCGCAGTATCAACGTCTGTTTGCGCAGGCGTTCGCCAGCACTGGCCCGGTTGAACTGCCACAAGTGGTGACGGCGCTGGCGGCTTTTCAAAGCTCGTTAATTTCGCTGAATAGCCGCTATGACCATTATGCCCACGGTTTTCATCAGGCGCTGAATGAGACTGAAATCAAAGGCATGAATGTGTTCCGCTCATTCGTTGCCCGCTGCGCTGAGTGCCATACACCGCCGCTGTTTACTAATCAGCAAATTGCCGTCATTGGCACGCCGGAACCGGAAGGTCGGCCTTTTGATGCCGGCGCCGGCAGCACAGCGGAAACCGCCAAACTGCGCGGTGGTTTTAAAGTACCGACACTGCGCAACGTCGCGCTGACCGCGCCTTATATGCATTCCGGCCGTTTTGCCAGCTTAGAGGAAGCGGCTGAATTTTACAGCAAAGGCCGCGGCCACGCTGTGCCCAAAGGTGAGAACCTGCTGCTGCACTGGCATATCTGGGAACCGAAACTCAGCGCCGAAGAAAATCAGCAAATCGCGGCTTTTTTACACAGCTTAACCGATCAAAGTCTGACACCACAGTTGCCTGCGCAGCTGCCGTCAGGCTTAGCGCTGCCTGCTGAAGTCAGGCCCGCAGCGCAAGCCTCAGTATCAACAATCAAAAATATCAGCCAGGCTGCAGCATTGGCGACAAACGGGGAACACGAGCAATGAAAACGAACTGGATTTTGGCGGCTTTACTGCCGGTCACCCTGGCCGGTGGTTACCTGTGGGGGCAAAAACCGCAGGCCCCGGTGGCAGTGGTGCAAGAAGCCAGCCTGCAGGTGGCTGGCGGCAAAGCGGGCGTCAGCACGAATGCGAAAAAATCGGTGTTGCCGGACACGCCGCCCGGCAAAGTGCATCAGGTCAAACCCGGCATGCTGATTATGGACGCGGTGAAAGCGGCGGCACCCGGTGACGTGATCCAGGTCTGGCCGGGTGATTATGTCGAAACGGTCTACATCGACAAAGACAGCATTCGCTTAAGCGGCGTCATTATTGACGGTAAGAGACCGCGGTTATTTGGCGAAGATCGGCTGAACGACGCCATTTTGTATTCCGGCAATAACATCCTGATTGAGAATTTCCTCATCACCAAATACAAAGGCAATGGCATTATGGGCCAGGCCGGCAATAACTTTGAAATTCGCAACAACATCATCGACGACACCGGTGTGTACGGCATTTTCCCGCAGCTCGGTGAAAACGGCCTGATTGAACACAATATTGTGTCAGGCATTGAAGATGCGGCGATTTATGTCGGTATGAGCGATCATATCCATGTCGCCAATAACGAAGTATTCGACAGCGTCGCCGGCATTGAAATCGAAAACAGCCGTTATGCCGTGGTGGAAAATAACTTTGTCCACAATAACACCGGCGGTATTCTCGCCTTCGTTACACCGGGGTTGCCTATCAAGGACACCCACACGGTGATTATCCGCAACAACTGGATCCGTAATAACAACACCGCCAACTTCGGTGCGCCGGGGTCCATGGTATCGGGCATTCCGGCTGGCACCGGCATCCTGATTATGGCGGCAGATAATGTCATCGTTGAAGACAACCTGATTGTCGATAACAAAGTGGCCGGTATCATCATCACCGACCATGAAAATGCGCCCAATACTCAGCTGGACCCGGAGTCAGACCCGACGCCGGATAAAATCCAAATCCTCAATAACCTGATGTATCACAACGGTTTTGACTCTATTTCTGAAGCCAAAGTGTTGCTCGGTGCTGAACTGAAACAAGGTGAGCCGGATATTGTCCGCGTCGGCAAAGTAAATGACAGCTGTATCGCCAATCCTGAGCGTTATGTCACGGCTGGCGTTGGCGATTGGCCAGCCTGCAGCTTTACCAATACCGACACTGTCGCCAGTTATTTGCTGGAACAACCAGCCGCACCGCGCAGCACTGCGACGGCAGACAAAGGCAAATACGCTTACCTTGGCATTTGCACCGGCTGCCACGCCTACACCGGCCGCCTGATTGGCCCACCAGTGCAGGTGATCCAGTCGCTGTATATGGATGACCCGCAGGCTTTAGCCGACTTTATCGCCAACCCGGTGAAAAAACGCGAAGACTATCCAGCCATGCCAAAACAGGATTACCTCGATGCCGAAACCCGGCTGGCAGTGGCGAAATATATGCTGAGTGTGCAGAAGTAGGGTTCAGCAGTGTTTCGGAATGGGCGTGCTTTGCATGCCTTTTTTTTGCCGCAGTGGTGTCCTTGTCATCCACTAAGCGATCTTGCCGAATCGGCGAAAACGATATGAATTGCTGAGCCGCCGTGCAGCAGAGCATAAAACCATCATGCCGTTAACGTCTGACGCAGTTTAATCAGCTGGTCACGCAGCGCTGCCAATTCAGTCAGCGAGCTGCCGCAATTGAGCGCAATATGCTGGTTAATTTTTAACGCGTCCTGTTGCATGGCGCGGCCGGCGTCGGTGAGGCGAATTTCCAAGGTGCGTTCGCTGTGCAGGCTACGGGCGCGAATGAGCAACCCCATCTCCTGCATCCGTTTGAGTACTGGTGTTAACGCGCCGGATTCGGTATGCAGTTTTTCAGCGATATCGCGCAGGGCGACGCCGTCCTGTTGCCATAAAATCAGCATGATTAAATATTGCGGATAAGTCAGACCAAGTTTTTCCAGCAGCGGTTTATAGCTTTTGGTCATCGCCAGCGACGTAGAATACAGGGCAAAACACAGCTGATTATCCAAATGCAAGGCACTGCTGGGCCATTGGCAGCTTTGGTCTGGCGATATAGTGGTGTCAGTGGTTGGTTTGGCCATGATGCTCCCCGTCTCTGGCAATACCCGGCCGATGATAACGTAAAAGCCGGGGCAGGTCTTGTCTGCTACAACACGACAGGACCTGCCTTTACACGACCGCGGGTTATACCAGCGTCAACCGGACATCCAGGCCATTTCGCGTTGCATTCGAGTACGGACACACCTGATGGGCTTTTTGCACCAGCTCATTCGCAACATCGGCGGCAATACCCGGCAGCTCGATAAAGAGTTCAACATCCAGACCAAAACCTTGCGGGATTTGGCCGATGCCAACTTCTGCGCGGACATTGGCCTCAGCCGGTACGGCGATTTTGCTCTGGCCGGCAATGAATTTCAGCGCACTTAAGAAACATGCTGAGTAACCGGCGGCAAACAGTTGTTCCGGATTAGTGCCGGCGCCACCGGCACCGCCCAGTTCACGTGGCATAGTTAATTTCACGTCCAGATTATTGTCATTGGACACGGCGCGACCGTCACGGCCTGAGGTACTGGTAACAACTGCTTTGTAAATGACTTGCATGATTCATCTCCAATGTTTGGTTTTGTGATTTTCGCGACTTGCATATTTCGCAAAGTGTTATCGCGATAATTATCTACTTAAAAAAACAACCTGCGTTTTGTTGCTGCAGGCAGGATGTTCAACGTGCCGCAGTCTGCTTACCAGGTCATTTGTGTTCTGGCTTGGATTTATGTTATTGCGATAACTGTTGTTGCGCAATGTAATTTTTGGGAAGAATTCAGAATGCGAGTTATCACATTGATTTCAAAGTAAAGATAATTGTGCAGAGGGCGGCAGGTATCAGGCTTTTGGGGGCAGGCTTTTGGGGTCACAGGCTTTTGGGGTCAGGTCTTGCTTTGTGCGTCGAAGATGCACAAAGCAAGACCTGACCCCAAAAGCTGCAAAGCAAGACCTGACCCCAAAGCTGGTTTACAGCAGATTCGCCGCCAGGCAGGCCAGCGCGTAGGCCAGCAGGCCATAACCGACCACCAGCCCTGCAGCGATGCGGTTGCTGCCCGTTTCAGCGCGGATAGTGGCAACTGTAGCGACACATTGCAGCGCGACCACGTAGAACAACAGCAGACCCACACCGGCGCCGAGCGCCAGGCCGTCGGCCTGAATGTTGGCGGCAAGTCCGGCGATGTTCTCGTCGGCGCCATCAATACCAAACAGCGTGCCAAGCGCGCCGACGAAGACTTCACGTGCCAGGAACGACATCAAAATCGCCACGCCATAACGCCAGTCGAGCCCAAGCGGTTCGAAGACCGGCTCGATAAAATGGCCAATCTGGCCGAGGTAAGAGTGCTCGAGGCCACCGGCGTCGTGTGGGAAATAACCGAATAACCAAATCAGCACAGTTACCGCAAAAATCACCGGACCTGAGCGGTAAACAAAGCTTTTTGCTGCGCTCATCACCCGGACAATCAACGGCTTCCAGTGCGGCAAGCGGTAATTTGGCAATTCCAGAATAAAAGGCATATCGGATTTTTCATCGCGGCTTACCACAAAACGCGACAACATCAGGCTGACCAGCAAAGCCACAATAATCCCCATCAGGTACAGGCCAAAAAACGCCACGCCTTGTAAATTTACCAGGCCACCCAGATAAGCGCGCTCAGGAATAAGCACTGAAATTAACAGGGCATAGACCGGCAAGCGCGCTGAGCAGGCCATCAGCGGAATTGTCATCATAGTGATGAGGCGTTTACGCGGCGATTCAATAGTGCGGGCCGCCATAATGGCCGGAATGGCGCAGGCATGGCCGGATAAATATGGGATAAAACTGCGGCCGGATAAACCAAAGTAACTCAAAGGCCGGTGACAAATCAGCGCCGCCCGGGCCAGATAACCGCTGTCTTCCAGCAAGCCGATAATCAGCGTCAGCATCATAATTTGCGGCACAAACACCAGGAAGGAGCCGACTCCGCCAAAAATAGCGTCGTTAAGAAAATCGCTGGTTGTGCCTTCGCCGATAAAACCGGTGACCCAATGCGCCAAGGCACCGATGCCGGCTTCCACTGCGTCCATCAAAGGCGCAGCCAGGGTGAAAATACTCTGGAATAACAGGAACATCACCAGCAAAAAGGCCAGGCCGCCGCTTAGGTTATGCAGCATAAACCTGTCGATGCGATTCTGATTTTTTAATACCACACTGGACGCCAGACCATAAGTGCGGGCCAGGCTGCGGCTGAACTGACGCAGCGCCTGTTCGTCGCCGTGGTCCAGTGCCGGAACAGCTGGCTCGGCTGCTTGCGCCAGTGCCAGCACGCCTTCGCGAAATTCATGGATGCCCAATAAAGTTTTGGCAGAAATGGCAAATACCGGGCTGCCGAGCGCCGCGCTTAACGCTGCAGTGTCGAGCTGATGGCCAAAACGCTGCAGCTCGTCGGCCATATTTAAGGCAAATACCAGCGCTTTGTGGTGAGCTCGCGCCAGGGCTTGCACCTGCAAACCAAACATCAGGCTGCTTTCCAGCCGCGTGGCGTCGAGGTTACAAATCACCAGTGCGGTGTTCGGGTCCTGCAGCGCATCTTTGAGTTTGTTGACGGCAATCTCTTCGTCGCGCGATAAACTGCTGAGTGAATAGGCGCCAGGGTAATCAATCAGCTCAAACTGCTCAAAGCGGCCGCTTTTCAGCTCAACGGTCACGCCGGGATAGTTAGCGACTTTCTGCCGTAAACCGGTCAGCTGGTTAAACAACAGGCTTTTGCCGGAATTGGGTTTGCCTACCAGAACGATTTTTTTCATCAGAAGCCTTTTCTGCATGCTGGCGCCGGCGGTTTCACCCGACGCCCGGAGAATGTGAAGGGCGGAGATGCCGCAGTTACAGCTGCGGCTCGATCAAAATATGTTGGGCGACTTGCTGCTCCAGCGTGTAGACACAATCCTGGATCTGCACCACAACTGGGCCATTAAACGGGCCGCGGCCCAGACAAATCAGGGGTTGGCCGGGCTCCAGCCCCATTTCGCGCAAGCGGTTCAGCACCAGCGGATTTAAGCTGGCCGCCAACTCAACCACAGAGACACAAGCTTTTTTCGGCGCGTCCCACAACGTATGACGGGCAGAAACAGGACCCGCAGGGTTTAATACAGTCATCAGGCAACAACTCCCGGCGCGCTAAATGATAATAATTGTCATTGTCGCTAAATTAGCTGCCGAATTCAAACCCAATTTTATATTTTGCGTTGCGGCTTTCTGTCACTGCAACGGCTGCGTGCGGCCAATTTTTACCCGAAGTTCAAGCCAGGAACGTTTTCAACGCTAAAAAATATGCTAGTGTCTGTTTTATCAGCGAATTCATGTTGTACGGCCACAGCAGGGCTCAGGCGTGGCGGTTCATGGATGCATCAGGGAGCATTACAGCGTCATGCGTCTGGAAATAGCGAGTCGGAATTTAATTTGGCTGGTGGCCGCTTTGTTGCTGGTCACTGCGGTCGCAGTGTTATTTGGTGTGGCACAAACCAAACAGTATCGGACTGAAGCGGCCTTGTTACATGAAATTAGCGACTCAGTCCGGGATATTCAGCTCGGCCGTCAGGCGCTGACCGAAAACGCGCGGGCTTATGTTGCGACCGGCAACACTATGTTCAGAGACCGTTACCAGCAAGAGTTGACCGAAAAACGCCGGCTGGAAAACGCGGCCGACAAAATCCTCGCCCTGCACCGGCCAGACCTGCCGATAGATGCCGGCTTTATAGAGCTGACACGTACCAAATCACAGCAGCTGATCGTCACCGAACAACAGGCGATGCAGTTCAGCGAACAAGGGCAGCAGGCCAAGGCACTGGATCTGGTGTATGGACAGGCCTATACCGAGATTATGCGCACGACCGGCCAGCAATTGCGTGACGCCGGTGAAACACTGGACCTGACCATCAACAGCAATATCAGCAGCCTGGACCGGCGCGCCGATCTCAGCATGTTATTCGCCGGCTTAATGGTATTGTGTAGTTTGTTGGTGGTGACGGTGATCTTACAGCACTTTTACCATCACCGGATTTTACGGCCCATAGCCCGGCTTACCGCTTATTTGCGCCATGGTCAGAATCAACATGATCTGATCGACACTTATCTGGCAGAACCCAATGAGATTGGTGATCTGGCACGCGCACTGGATGTGTTGCAGCAGACCAGTGCTGAACTGGCCGAACAGCGCAGCCGTCTTGTGCTGGCCGAAACCTGGTATCAGCAAATACTGCATTATGCGCCGGACGGCATGCTGGTGGTTGACGGATCTGGCCGCATTGAACTGGCAAATCCCAAAGCACATCAACAGTTTGGGTATGCTGAAGGCAGCATGCTTGGCATGTCCGTCGATATGTTGGTGCCTGAGGATATCCGCGCCGACCATCCGGGCCATCGCCAGTCTTTTATGCAGGCCGGCGAAGCCAGAAAAGTGCGCGCTATAAATGGTGAATTCCGCGGCGTGAAAGCCAATGGTGAAGAGTTCCCGATTGAACTGGGCCTGACGCGGCTGCCGGCGCTGGCTGGCCATGGTTCCTGTGCTTTGGCGACGGTGCGCGATATCAGTGACCGCAAAAGGTATCAACAGCAAATCTCTGACCAGCTTGAGTTTCAGCGCGTGTTACTGGACACCTTACCTTATCCGGTATTTTTTAAAGATCAGCAGGGCCGTTATCTGGGCTGTAACCGCGCCTTTATGCAGGCCTTTGCAATTCGCCAGGAAGAGATTATTGGCAAAACCGTGCTGGAATTTATCAAAGTGCCGGCAGAAGATCGCGCTGCTTATCAGGCGGCCAATCAACATGTGTTGCAGCATGGCGGCAGTTATCAGGACGAAATTAGCCTGATGTATGCAGACAACCGTTGGCATCAGCTGAGTTATATGTTGTCGGCGTACAATGACAGCAAAGGGCAGCCAGCCGGTCTGGTCGGTACTTTAATCGACATTACCGTACACAAAGAAGCACAGCAGGCGCATGCGGCTGCCCGTGATTTGGCTGAAGCGGCAACCCGGGTCAAGTCCGAGTTTCTTGCCAATATGAGCCATGAGATCCGCACGCCGATGAACGTGATCCTGGGTATGTCGCATCTGGCGCTGCAGCAAGAGATGCCGGCGCGGCAACGCAATTATCTGCAAAAAATCCAGAGTGCCGGCCAGGGGTTGCTGGTGATCATCAACGATATTCTGGATTTGTCGAAGCTCGAAGCCGGCAAGATGCATATCGAACATATCGATTTTTGCCTCGATGACGTGCTCGAAGCCTTGATTGACCTTGCCACAGTGCGGGCGCAGGAAAAAGGTCTGGAGCTGCTGTTTAACATCAAAGCCGATGTGCCGGTCTATCTGCATGGCGACCCGTTGCGGCTGCGCCAGGTGCTGAACAATTTTGTCAGCAATGCATTGAAGTTCACTGAACACGGTGAAATCACCGTTAAAGTCGAGATGGCCGGGCAATTTACAGATGCCGCAGGCAACGCCGGTTGTCAGCTGTATTTTGCCGTTTCCGATACCGGCATCGGCATGACTGCAGAACAACAAGCCCAGTTGTTTCAGTCATTCAGTCAGGCCGATGCTTCGACATCGCGCAAATATGGCGGCACTGGCCTTGGGCTGGCGATTAGCAAAAACCTGGTGGAACTGATGGGCGGGTCTATCGGGGTGACTTCCGCCGCAGGTGCCGGCAGTACTTTTTATTTCACTTTGCCATTTGGTGTCCAGGAGCGGCAGCGCTCGTTCCCCAAAGACGCACTGCGGCTATCTGAGCTGCGCATTCTGGTCGTCGATGACAATGCCAGTGCCTGCGAGATTTTGCAGGACACCTTGCAGGGGCTGGGTTTTGTTGTTGATGCTATCGACAGTGGCACTGCGGCGCTGCGACAGATAGAGCAGGCTGCGCAACAAAAAATGCCTTACCAGCTGGTGTTGCTGGACTGGATGATGCCGGCACCTGATGGCGTGGAAACGGTCCGGCAAATTCAGGCGCTGGCGCAGCAAAAGCCTGAGCTGGTGCTGCCAGAGCTGGTGATGGTCACTTCATATAACCGTGATGAACTGCATGAGCTGATAGTCGGCTTGCCGGTGCGCGCTGTGTTAGTCAAGCCGTTAACCCCGTCAACGCTGTACGATTGTATTCTGAATATTTTTGGCAAAGAGATTTGGCAGCTGGAGCAGGCGCAGACAGCGTTGCTGCCAGAACAGCAGTTTGTCGTGCTGCAGGGCGCCCGGGTGTTGCTGGTAGAAGACAATCCGGTGAATCAGGAAATGGCGATTGAGCTGTTACAGCAGGTTGGCATGCAGGTGACTGTGGCGGACAACGGTGCTGTGGCGCTCGATTTGGTGCAGCAGCAGGCCTTTGATCTGGTGCTGATGGATTGTCAGATGCCGGTGATGGATGGTTTTACCGCCAGTCGGGAAATTCGCAAGTTACCGCAGTTTGCGTCTTTACCTATTCTGGCGATGACCGCCAACGCCATGGCGGACGACAAGCAACAATGTTTTGCTGCTGGCATGAATGCGCATATCGCTAAACCTATTGATGTCAACGAGCTGTACCGCACAATGGCGCAGTGGCTGGTCAGCCCGCAACAGCCAGACACTGTAGCTTTGCCGCAAGCTCCACAACCCCGCCTGAATGTGTCGGCTGCAGCACGGCCGGCCACAACTCAGTCGGAAGCTGCGCTCCCCGTTATTGCCGGTCTGCAGCTGATGCCGGCCTTGCGCCGGCTGGGTGGCGATCAGGCGCTGCTGCAGAAGACGCTGCGCCGCTTTGCAGGACAGCAGCGGGGCGGCATCGATGTGCTGAGAGTGGCCCCGGCTGACGAGCAAAATCGTCTGCTACACACGTTAAAAGGCCTGGCTGCAACTATTGGTGCCGATCTGTTTGCTGCAGAAGTTGCGACGGCTGAGCAGGCCGCCAGGCGCGGTCAGCTCAGCCTGACACAGCTTGATGAACTGGCTGCGCAGTTACAGCGTTTATGTGATGCTATCGATGCCGCTTTACCTGAGCCTGCCGCTGCGGTGCCGGCCGCTGCCGGGGAGCAATCACAGCAGTCCTGCCACGACGGTCTGCGCCGCCTGCAGCAGCTGCTCGCCGACGATGACGGTGAGGCTGTGCATGTCTTAGCAGAATTGCAACCGGTGTTGGCGGATTGTGCTGAACCTGCTGTGTTGGCCCAGCTTAACCTGGCGATGGATAATTTTGATTTTTCGACCGCGCTGATGCTGGTTGAATCCCTGTTGGGAATGCCGGAGAAAAACCAATGACAGAATTGAAACAACATACGATATTACTGGTCGACGACGTCCCGGATAATCTGAATATTCTCAATGAGTTATTGTCACCATTTTATAAAACCAAAGTGGCAACCTCCGGCGAACGCGCGCTGAAAATTATCGAATCAGCGACACCACCGGATCTAGTACTGCTGGATATTATGATGCCGGGCCTGGACGGTTATCAGGTCTGTCAGCGTATCAAAGCCAATCCGGATCGCCGGCAAATCCCGGTGATTTTTGTCACGGCAATGAATGAAGTCGACGACGAGCGATACGGATTTTCGCTTGGTGCTGTGGATTACATCACCAAGCCGGTCAGCCCGCCCCTGGTGCTGGCGCGGGTACGCACGCAGCTGGCGCTCTATGATCAAAATCGTGAACTGGCGCGTCAGGTGGAAGCGCGCACCCGCGAGTTGTATCAAACCCGGCAGCAAATTATCCGCCGGCTCGGCCGTGCCGCCGAATACCGCGACAATGAAACCGGCAACCATATTCTGCGCATGAGCCATTTCTGCAAGGTACTGGGTGAAGCATATGGCATGGGCGAAAAAGCCTTGCAGATTTTGTTTAATGCCTCGCCGATGCACGATGTTGGCAAAATCGGCATTCCTGATCAAATTTTGCTCAAGCCCGGCAAGCTCGACGCTGACGAATGGGCGCTGATGCAGCGGCATCCACAATTTGGCGCCGATATTATCGGTATTCATCAGGATGAACTGCTGAAGGCCGCCCGCGAAATTGCCCTCTATCACCACGAAAAATGGGACGGCAGTGGTTACCCGCATGGTCTGGCCGGTGAAGAGATTCCGCTGATGGCGCGTATTGCCGCACTGGCGGATGTATTTGATGCACTGACCACGGAGCGGCCTTACAAAAAAGCCTGGGATATCGATGCCGCTGTTGCTTTGATCCAAAGTGAGTTTGGCCGGCATTTTGACCCGGCGCTGCAGCCGGTATTTACTGCGGTGTTGCCGCAGTTACTGCAGATCAGAGCTCGTTTTGACGACCAGCTTGGTGCTATTGAAGAAGACTGCTGAGCAGAAAACGGCGCAACTGCAAGTCTTTCCATAGTTTTATTTCAGCGCCCACTGCACCGGCATGGGCGCAAAATCCTGCTATAACTCAATACATTGTCTGCTTTGTGTCGGTGTTTGCCGGACCTGAAAACACCTGTTTGCCCCGGACGGCCCCACTGGCGAAGGCGCCTGAATACCCGCCATAGCCGATGAAGAGATGATGTTATGGCTAAATCCAGATCTCCAAAGCAATGCGTTGCCTTTGTACTTGCCGCTTTATCGCTGATGCCTGCTGTGTCGCAGGCGGAACTCAGCTCCACAGTAACCCTGACCAGTAATTATCTGTTTAATGGTATCACCCTGACCGACCATGATCCGGCATTGCAACCGAGCCTGGATTGGAACAATGGCAGCGGTTTTTATGCCGGGCTTTGGGCGTCCAATGTTAAATTTGCGCCCGGCACCAGTCTGGAGTTTGATGCGACCGTCGGGCACTGGTGGCAGCTGAATGCCGACTGGCTGCTGGATGCCGGGATTGCACAATACACCTACCATGGCTCCGACGGCCCGCAAAGCCGCGGTTTTAATTTCCCGGAAGCCTATCTCAAGGTCTCATACCGCAAAACCAGATTATCTTATTGGTATGCCTCGGATTATTTCGGTGCCGGCGGTGGTCATTATATCGTCGCGCTCAATCATGCCATCCCGCTTGGGCCGGGCGAATTGCTGTTGCAGGTCGACCGCTCGACCTCCACTCAAACTGACAAATTTATGCGCGACAATGACGGTACCTATCATCACTGGCGGCTTGGTTACCAGCAAGCGGCCTTTGGCCTCAACTGGATTTTGGCCTTTGACGATACTGATCTGGAGTTGCCGGTGCTCGGCGATGCCCGGCTGTCGCTCAGTGTCAGTAAAACCTTTCCGTGGTAAAAGCGGTGGTCATATTCGAGGTCCTGTATGCAAATTGATTCTTTACGTTTTAAGTTAAGCGCCGGTATGGCGGTGCTGATCACGCTGGTGGTGTCTTTGCTGACCGGTCTTGGCTGGTTTTCCAGTAAAGCCAATAACGAAGCCGCGATCCGGCTGCTGAACCAGTCGTTACAACAACAGGCCGAAGCGACACTGAACGATGCCGCCGGCGGTATCGCTGAAGAAACTTCGGCGCTGATTAACCGCAATTTTGATTTGGCCCGCTCGATGGCGGCTTTGCTCAGCAGCACGGCGCATGGCAGTGGCGATACACCGTACAGCCGGGAACGGGTGCAGCAGCAGGCCGGTGTGTTGCTGCGCAGCAACGAAGCGATCAGTGCGCTATATGCCCAGTTTGAAGCCAATGGTTATGACCAGCTGGACAGCCAGTATGACGGCACTGTCGAGCACAGCTCAAAACAAGGCACTATGGAAATTTATTGGGTGCGCGACGGTCAGGACATCAAATTCGTGCAGGTGCCGGACCCGGCGGTAAAATATGTCGAAACCCGCAATCAATATGGCGTGCGTGAAGCGGAATGGTATTTGTGCAGCCGCGATAGCCTGAAGCCTTGTCTGATGGAACCCTATTTGTGGGAAATAGCGCCCGGTAATTCGGTGCTGCTGACCTCGCTGGTCTATCCGGTGGTGACCGGCGGCACTTTCCGCGGCGTGGCCGGGGTGGACATGAACCTGCCGGTGCTGCAGCAGTTGGTAGAACGGCAGGCGGCGCAGCTGTATGGCGGTCAGGTCAAACTTTATTTGCTGAGTAAATATGGTCTGGTGCTGGCCAGTAATGTGCTGGTCAAAGATCTGGGTAAAGCCTTGCCGGATTTAGACAAAGGCCTGCATCAGCATCTGCAGCAGTATAAAGGCACGCTGGCGGTTTATCAGGACGACCTGGTAGTCAGCCGGCCGTTACGGGTTGATGCCGCCAGTGCCGACTGGCAGGTGGTGGTGGCAGTGCCGCGTTCTGTCGCGCTGGCAGCCGCCCGGCAACTGGAGCAGCAGCTAAATGACGCCGCGGATGTCACCTCAGGCCGCATGCTGATGTTAGGGCTGGCATTACTGTTTGCCGGTGTGCTGGTCGTCGCGCTTTGGTTAAAACGCGCGGTGGCACCTGTGATGCAGATGGGCCAGCTGATGCAGGAACTGGCGGGTGCTGAAGGTGACCTGACCCGGCAGCTGCAAAGCGACAAAGCGCTGGAACTGCGGCTAATGGCGGAGGGGTTTAATGCATTTACCGCCAAACTCCGGCAGATGATTAGTGCGCTGAAGCAATCTTCAGTTGCGCTGCAGGCGCAATCGGCACAGCTGGTGAGCATTGGCGACCAGACCAACAATGCTACTCACCTGCAGGCGGCCGAAGTACAAAGTGTGGCGTCTGCCATGCACGAAATGACCGCCACCGCCCATGAAGTGGCCAATCTGGCGAGCCGCACCGCTGAAGGCGCGCAGTCCAGTTTGCAGGCGCTGCAGCAGGCCAACCAGCTGTTCCGTACCACAGTTTCAGCCTTTGAAGCCGTCGCAGCTGAGTTTGAACAAACCCGCCAGGCGGTGCAGTCAGTGTCGCAGAGTAGCCAGCAAATCAATGGCATTATCGAAGTGATCCAGGCCATTGCCGAGCAAACCAATTTGCTGGCACTGAATGCAGCCATCGAAGCGGCGCGGGCCGGCGAGCAGGGCCGTGGTTTTGCTGTGGTCGCGGACGAGGTGCGGTCTTTAGCCGCGCGCACGCACAGCTCGACCGATGAGATTAAAAAGCTCATTCACGATTTGCAGCAACAAGTGGCGGGCACTGTCAGCCAAATCACCGCTAATACCAATAAAGTCAGCACCACGCTGCAGGAAGCGGAGACCTCGTACAGCCAGCTGTCGGCAGCAACCAGCGGCATTTCGGCCATTGCTGACAACGCCTTTCAGGTCGCAGCGGCGGCCGAACAACAAAATCAGGTCAGTGAAGAGATTAACCGTAATATCACGGCGATTGACGATGCGACGCGGCAGCTGGAGCAGTTATCCGGCGAAAATCTGCAGATCAGCCGGCAGATCGGTAATATCACCGACGATATCAACGGCCAGCTGAGTCGCTTACGTAACTAAAGCGTTGTCGGTATAGCTTTTGCAAACTCCGTCTCAGGCACTATTTACCTGAGACGGAGCAACATGTCACTGCAACTCCAGGCCGCAGCTATGCTGTGGCCGTCTACCCCCGGTGTTTCCGGTCATCTCAGCGCACTGCAACAATCTGCCGGCGACCAGGCAGAAAATGGCAACGAGCTTGCCAGTGAATTTGCCGCTGCCATGCAACAATCGCAAACTTTGCAACAGCAGCTGAAAAGCGCTCCGGCCGCATCGGAGCAGGCAGAAACCGGCGTCGCGCTGCCGGGGCAGGATAGCCCGGCTGTCGGCGGCAGCAGCCAGACCCGCGGGTCTTCCGGCAAAAACGCAGGCGATGAGTCAAACAGCGAACCCAACAGTGAACAGGCGCAAAAATTCCTCGATGGCCTGATGGAGCAGCTACTGGCGAACCGGCTCGGGCTCAACAAAAAAGAGATGGACCGGTTAAAAGAGAAGATTGCCGAGCTGGAATTAAAACGCAAAGCGCTGGCGGATCAGATGCATAAAGGTGGCAATGACCAGAATCTGGGGAATGCTATCCGCCAGATCGACCAGCAAATCACCGCGCTGGAAAAACAACTGCAGCAGCTGGTGCGTGAAAATGAGCTGAGCAAAAACAATCCGGACGATGACAAGCGCCGGGAGTGGTCAGCACAGAGTCTGGGGCAGAGTTTGTGATCCGCAGCTGATACTCTGTCTCAAAAGTTGCCGCGGATTATTGCCTTTGTCGTCAATCCCATAACGTCAGCTGAGATGCAATACCCCTATTACTAAAGTGGTATTGCCACACCTTCGGCTTAAACGATACAGTTCCGCAACTTAGCCACTGCTTGCAAAAAAACTTCGCGCATACAGCAGTCAATTCAGTGTTTCCGCCAAAGGTGTTGTTGATGAAGTTGAATCGTCTGCTTGCGACTATTCGTATCCCGGCCAAATTAAATCTGATTATTGCTGTTTCCGCTGTCTTGCTGATCCTGATCCAGCTGACGTCTGCTTATCATCTGAAAACCACCTTAACTGAAGCGCGGCAACAACAAGCGGTGGCTTTGGTACAGGCAATTGCCAGTCAACTGGATGCCGAGGCTGCAGCTGGACTGCAGGATGCAGAAACCGCACAAAAGAGGGTCCGGCAGCTGGCTGCCGCATCGCGATATGGCGATCATGGTTACTTCTTTTTATTTGATACCTCGGGCGTGATGGTGATGCATCCGGTCAACCCGGCGCTGGATGGTTTGCCGATGCTGGCACATGAACAGAGCTATATGGTGCAGGCCTTTCGCACTTTTGTGGACGTGGCGACAAAACAGGGTAAGGGTTTTGCCAGCTATCTGTGGCCAAAACCCGGCGCAGCCGGGCAGGAAGAAAAAGTGTCTTATCTGCAAAAACTGCAGCATTGGGATTGGGTTTTAGGCTCGGGAATTTATCTGGCCGATATCCACGAACAGTTCACCCAGGCATTGCTGACAGTCGCCATCGAAACCTCAATATGTATTGCATTGTTGGTGCTGTTATCCGGCGTTGTGGCGCGAAATATCACCAAACCCTTAGGCGCTCTGACGCGCACCATCAGTAATATTGCCCAGCATAAAGACCTGACGGTTTCGCTGAAGAGTTATGGCAGTGACGAATTGTCGGTGATGGCCAAAGCATTTAATGGCATGAACAGCGATTTTCGCGCTGTGCTTGCGCATATCCATAACAATACCAGCTCGTTAGCGTCACAAGCGGAGGAACTCTCTTGTGTCACCAGTCAGATCCAGACCGGCATCACCCAACAATTTAATGACACAGAATCGGTGATGAACTCGGTCAACGATTTAACGCTGTCGGCACAGCGTATTTATGCCGAGGCAGAGCAGGCGCTGGATACGGCGGACCAGTCTTCCCAGCTGACACGGCAGGGACTGATGGATTTGCAGCAAACATTAGATGCGGTTGCGCACATCGCCGCCAATATTGCATCGGCGCAATCGTCAGTTCAGGAATTACAACAGTCGTCGACTGAAATTGGCGTAGTGCTGGAGGTCATCAATCAAATTGCTGAACAGACCAATTTATTAGCACTGAATGCCGCGATTGAGGCGGCGCGCGCCGGTGAGCAAGGGCGTGGTTTTGCTGTTGTTGCAGACGAAGTGCGGAAACTGGCACAACGGACGCAACAATCCACACTGGACATCAAACAGATTATTACCCGGTTGCATCAGGGCGTTGAATCCACAGTGCGGGATATGGCGCATTGCCAGCAGGCGTCAGAGCAAAGTAAAACCACCAGCGAACGGACCCAAACGACGCTGGTCCAGATTAACAGTGCAGCGCAATCACTGAGCACTGTGAATAGCCAGATAGCCGATGCTGCCCGTCAGCAAAGCCAGGCAATTGGTGCCGTCGCCGAGTGTGTCTGTGGCATTTCCACAGTCGCGAAACAGACCGAAGCCGGCGCTCGTCATACCCAGGAATCCAGTATTGAGCTGAGTGCGATGTCGCATCGTCTCAACACATTGGTCGCGCAGTTTAAGGTGTAGGTGCCGGGCTCAGCCGGCACCTCGTGTTGCAATACTCAGACCCGACGCCGGCGCACCAGTGCCATCAGTGCGACACACATCAGTAACAACGGCGCCGGTGCCGGCACTGTCGCGGTATCGGTGACGCTGAAGTTGCTGCCGGTCCAGTCGGCAGCTTGCAGGTCGCCACTGGCCGTCAACAAGCCCAGATAGACCGGGTCCAGGTTCAGGCTGAATAAACCAGTGCCGGCTGCTTTGAAACGAACTGAGGCCAGAACAAAACCTGCGGGTTGTTGTGTCGCTAACCTGGCCAGATTTGCTGCCCAGTCGGCATATTCCTCCAGTATCAGGCGGCCACCACTGTGGTCCGAGAACTGATAAGAACCGAAGCCATCATCAAAGCCGCCGCCAAAACTGAAGTCCTGCAGCACCAGCTGGCCCGGCTGATACTGCAGCGCCAGGAAAAAGCCAGTCAACACCTCGCTGAAAGCATTGGCTTTGAGCGTGGCAGTGATGAGTTCACCGCTTTGGTAGCTCGTTTTGTCAGTGTCGATTTGGATCACGCCGGCATGGGCCAGATTGCACAGGCTGCAGCCTAAGCTCAGGATGGCGACGCCTAATGTTTTTTTAAATATATTCATAGTGTTATTTCTCTTTTGTTAGTTAATTTAGCTGGCGATCGCACAGCGGGCGCGGTCGCAAAGCTTGCTCATGGCGCTGACATCACGCTGATCGACTTTTTTATCGCCGTTAAAATCCAGGTCCATGGTCAGGTTGGTATTGCTGCGCAGGCGCTGGGTAAACAGCTCAATGTCGCGCCGGTCGACGCTAGCGTTTTTATCTAAATCCGCCGGGCGGAACTCACTGCAGTTGCCATTGCCTGCCACCAGACAATCCAGCCATTGGTGGAAGCCGACATCAAAGCTGCTGCCCCAGCGGGTCAGGATGTCCTGATAAGGTGTGTGTGGCGGTAATTCGGGTTCAGCGGTTTTTTGCTGACCACAGGTCCAGACCCAATAGCCTGAGCCGTTGTTGCTGTCGTCATAGAGCCAGCTCCAGTTGTTGGCAATGGCCGTTGGTTTTTCCTGCCAGCCCCAGTCAAAGCTGCATGGCGCTGAAGAAATCACATACTTGGCGGCGCGTAACGAAGGTAGCAACGGGTCGTTGATTTCGGCGCGCTGACGTTCAAACATGTAGCGCACCGCCAGATAACCCCAGTGATAAGTACGGCTGGTGTTGCTGTTGGCGTAAGTGGTCTGGAACAGCTCGCTGAGCTGATAAGTTTTCAGTGGTGCGGCGGCGAGTGCATTGGCGTTAGTTGCTGGCTGCGACAGGTATTCAGCCAGACCTTCGCCCCACCAGACTGAGTTTTCCGGCTGGTCGTTAAAACTGCCCCATTGGTTATACCGGCCGTCCAGATAATGAATGTATTCGTGCTCTAAGTTCCACACCACAAAAGCCGGCTGCAGCCAGGTCGCCTGATAGGCGATAAAACGCGCCTGATTGTCCGGATCGGACGGCGTGCCTTCAAGATACATACCGCCGTTATTGGTGTTGATACCAAAGAACTGACCGGCATAGTTCTGATAGTCGGTGGACGATTTAAAGATCACCATTTCCAGATCTTCGTTCTGGTCATTGGCCACCGGCTGGTCGCTTTGGGTGCCAAAAGTCTGATGGAACAGCTGTTCTTCCGCCCCCAGTTTGCTACAGATCTGGCTTAAGTTGGCGGCGCTGATACTGCCCTGGTAGCGCAGTTTTAAGGTATTGCTGCACTGGTGGGCGCCCGACAAGACGGTGCTTTCCAGATTAAAAGCACAGGCATTGCCGTACAAAGCGCAGTTAGCGCTGTCATAGGCTTTGACCATGCCCTGCGCATTAACCCAGGCCTGCGAGCCGGGGCCGCCATAGCTGTAAGTGCTGAGGATCTGCTGCAGCGCCGGGCGCACCGTATCAGCCACAGTGCCGCCGAGCTTCAGCAGCCGACCCAGTTCAGACACTGCATCATTCAGTTGATACTCACGAGTATGGCCGAGCAGCCACTGGCCATCATTCATCACAAAATCACGCAGCCTGGTGACGATTTGCGGCTGTTGCGCCAGTAAAGTCTGCAGCTCCTGCGAGCCCTGATTGACCGCATTAAAATAATGCGTCAGCAGCTGGGTCATGCCGTTTTCTTCATAGGCGATACCCCAGTTATTGGCGCGGTTGACGCTGCTGGCATAGCCGCTGATGGCTTCGCTGATACGCGGTAAAAACTGCAGCGTTTCAGTGCCGGAGCTGTTGATTAAAATCAGCATTTCGTAGCGCAGCATAAAGTTACGCGACACATCGCCGTCAAAACGGACAAATTGCGCGCCGTTGACATACTGGCGCAGCGCCTGTTCTAACTGGGTTTTGTAAGCGCTCTGAAACACCCGGTTGCTGCCGGATTGTGCCCAGTGCATCGCCCGCAAATAAGTCACCAGCTTTTCCAGCACTGCAGCGCCAGAGGCGTCCGAGCCGTCAAAACCGGCCAGCCTGGTATTAATAGCGGTGGCGATGGTCAAAATTTTCTGGTCGCTGAAATGTGCAGTGCCGACATATGCCACGTTGTACAGCTTATATAAACAACCGGTCAGGCTGCTGTTGCTGATGGCGTCAATCAGCGCCTGGTCCTGTAATGGCAGTAAATCAGCCGGGCTGCTGCAGCCAGCGGCCAGCAAACTGGGTTCATCCTGGGTTAAAGCGTTACTGGTCTGGTTATCTGTGAAAGCCTGGTCCACGGCGGCTTGTGTTTTGGTGGTTGATTGGCTTGGCAGGTCTGCGGTTAAAAACGCTTGCTGTGCGGCCGTCTGCCATTTCGCCGACAAGGTCACACCATGCTGCTGCGCATAAATCTGCGCCTGGGTTTTCTCAAATTCCGCCGGCGATATCAGCCGCGGCTGTTGCGGCGCCAGCTGCAGGGCTTTCGTATGTGAATGTTTGTCGGCCTGCGCCGCTTGTTGCTGGGCTAAACGCTGCTGCAGATGCTGTTGTTGTAAATCCTGATCGAGCTGCCCCGGATGCGACAAATTCACATCCTGCGCCATGACCAGACCACTGCCGAGCAAAAGCGACAGTGCCAGAGGTTGAATTTTCATTGCTGATGTTCCTGTTTTGTTATGTATCGTTATTTTTGTGTAACCTGCGCAGGCTGGTTTAACTTAACATAAAGGATATTGTATACAATATCCTTTATTGAGTTTATTTAAAGCAGCGGTTCAGGTTTTTAAGAAGAATTGGTTATAAAAGCAGCGGGGTGGGAATGGGGGGAATCGGCTAGGTACGAGGGGAGGTACGAGCAAGCGAAGCGCCGTCGTACGATTATCGCCG
>SSFI01000049.1 GCA_008015325.1 Rheinheimera sp. | reverse complement strand
ATCGAACTCTTACACGCCCAACCGTCTTATACAGTGGATACGTTGTCGGCAATAAAAAAAGCCTATCCCACGGATCACTTGTGCTTTTTGATTGGCATGGATTCGCTACAGTACTTTACTCGCTGGCATCGCTGGCAAGAGATCTTGGCATTAGCGCATTTGTTGGTGGTTGACCGCCCAGGCTACAATGCCGCCGATGGCGACGCACCTGAGTTGCTCGCGCGCTATCAAGTCACCGATCTTTATGAACTTGACCGCCAAAGCAGCGGCTGCATTTACCGTCTTGCCAATCCAGCATTTGATGTGTCAGCAACCAAGCTACGCCAAGCGCCAACCGAGGCGCATCCACTGCAAATACCAGCGGTTGCTGACTATATCCAACAGCACGGTTTATATCGTTCGGCGGTGGGCTGATGCAGGAAAAACTGGTACACTCCGCCCTTTCGCCACACACTTCTTCTACACGAGAACAATACCTTGCAAAGCATTGAGTTACTGCAATTAGTGCTTGAGAAAATCGACGACATGAAAGCGCGCGATATCACTGCGATCGACATGCATGGTAAAACGGGTGAAACCGATTTTATGGTGGTCTGCACCGGTACTTCGAACCGTCACACCAAAAGTATCGCCTGGTACCTGACAAGTGAGCTCAAAAATAAAGGCATGACCATTTTGGGTGTCGAAGGTGAGCGATACGGCGACTGGGTGCTGATTGATTTAGGCGATGTGGTTGTGCATGTGATGCAGGAAGAAAGCCGGCAGTTTTATCAGCTGGAAAAGCTCTGGGCAGCCTGAAGCATGAAACTGATTTTAATCGCCGTAGGCACCAAAATGCCGGGCTGGGTCAGCACCGGCTTTGAAGAATACGCCCGGCGCTTTCCGCGTGATATGCCGTTTGAACTGATTGAAATTCCGGCCGGCAAACGCGGCAAAAACGCCGACATCAAACGTATTCTGGATATCGAAGGCGAAAAAATGCTGGCCGCTGTGCCCAAAGGCGCCCGCATCATCACGCTGGAAGTAGAAGGCGGCAACTGGTCCAGCCCGCAATTGGCGCAAAAACTGGTGCAGTGGCAGCTGGATGGCCGAGACGTCTGTTTGTTAGTCGGCGGGCCTGAAGGCCTGGCGCCGGCCTGCATCGCTGCCAGCGAAGGCAAATGGTCGTTGTCAGCCTTAACCTTACCGCATCCGCTGGTGCGGGTGGTACTGGCAGAAAGCCTGTACCGCGCCTGGAGTATCAGTACTAACCATCCTTATCATCGCGAGTAACGGATGCAAAAACGCCGTATTGCCATTGCCGATGTTGCTTTTGAGACGCTGCTGTTTAATCGCCGGGCGTTGATCGCATTTGGTTTTATTTTGTTGTGCTTTGGCATCCTCATCGCCAATTTGTATAACCTGCAGGTGCTGCGCTACGAAGAATACTCCACCCGTGCCGACGGTAACCGCATCAAGCTGGTGCCGTTATCGCCGAATCGCGGCATGATTTTCGACCGGCGCGGCACTTTACTAGCAGAAAATGCGCCGGTGCATTCGATAGAACTGGTACCGGAGCAAGTGCCAGATCTGCATGCTGCTGTCGAACAAATCGCGGCGATTATCGAGATCACACCAGAGCAAAAAGCGGACTTTTTTAAAGAAGTCAAAGCACAGCGCCGTTTTAAGAGTATTGCGCTCAAAGAGCTTTTGACCGAACAGGAAGTGGCGCGTCTGGCGGTGCATTTGCATCATCTGAAAGGCGTGACCTTAGAAGCGCGCTTAACCCGGCATTATCCTTACGGCGATTTGCTGACGCATGGCCTTGGGTACATCGGCAAAATAAACGATAAAGAATTTAAGCAGATTGAAGAAAACGGCCAAAGCCCGAACTACGCCGCCACCCGCGATATCGGCAAAATCGGTATCGAAAAATATTATGAGGCCCAGTTACATGGCACCGTTGGCTTTCAGGAAGTGGAAGTCAATAACCGCGGCCGGGTGATCCGCACCCTACGCGAGCAACCAGCCGTTTCCGGCGACGATTTATATCTGACGCTGGATTTAGGCCTGCAATTAAAAGCGCAGGAAGCACTGGGGGAAAACCGTGGCGCTATTGTCGCTATGGACCCACGCACCGGCGGTATTCTGGCGTTTTATTCCAACCCCTCGTATGACCCGAACTTATTTGTCCACGGCATCAGTGGCAAAGATTATCGCATGTTGCTGAATTCTCCGGACCGGCCTTTGGTGAACCGCATGACGCAAGGCGTCTATCCGCCGGCTTCAACAGTAAAACCGCTGATGGCGGTCGCAGGTCTCGAAGCCGGAGTTGTTACCGAACATACCCGGGTGCCTGACCCTGGCTTTTATCGCTTGCCCAAAGTCAGCCGGCCCTGGCGCGACCATATTAAATGGGGCCACGGCTATGTCGATGTGTATACCGGCATCATCAAAAGCTGTGACACCTATTTCTATGATTTAGCTTACAAAATGGGCGTAGACCGCATCTCTGATTTTATGCAGAAAGCCGGTTATGGCCATTTGTCCGGCATCGATATCGGTGAAGAAACCTCAGGCCTGATGCCAAGCCGCGAGTGGAAAAAAGTCCGGCGTAAACAAAACTGGGGGCCGGGGGATACTATCAACATCGGTATCGGTCAGGGTTACTGGCAATCCACCCCGCTGCAAATCGCGCTGACCACCGCCACATTGATCAACGACGGCGCTCGCATCACACCGCGCCTTGGTGAGAGTTTTCGCAATAAAGAGCAGCAGACCTCGCTGTTACAACCCAAAGAGCAGGTGATCGAGGTCATTAACCCGCAAAACTGGGCTATCGCTCGCGAAGCCATGTATCGAACTGTATTGGAAGGTGGTACCGCACACGGTGCATTCATCGGCGCAACCTACACCGCAGGCGGCAAAACCGGCACAGCTCAGGTGATTAATATTGCCGCGGGTGTCAAATACAAAGCCAGTAACATCAACGAACGGCATCGTGATAATGCGTTGTTTGTTGGTTATGCGCCGCACGACAAGCCGGAAATTGTTATCTCAGTTATCGTTGAAAACGTCGCCAGTGGCGGCGGTGGTACCAATGCCGCGCCGGTCGCACGCCAGCTGATGGATTATTATTTCTCGCCGCAGTATGACGCCCCACAGCTGCCGGACCGCGCCACAGTTCAAAAAATTCAGGCCGAACGTGCGGCAGCCATGATTGCGCGTGAACAACGTTATGCCGAAGAAGCGGCACGGGAAAAAGCTGCCAAAGCACTGGCGGCGCAAAAAGCCAGCCAGAACAAAGCCGACACCAACGCAGGCCCGGCACCAGCGAACACTGAAACCGGCACCGACAATGTGCCGGCCCGCAGCCAGCCGCAAAACGCCGCGCCGGTCATTCCAACGCCGGAACCTGAAAACCTGCCGGCACCGCAACTGGACGAAGAAGGTCAGCAGCAAAGCCAGCAACAAAACGGCAATAACCCGACGGGCACAAACGGCGGAGGCCGCCTATGAACAGTTTTATGGAAAACACCCAGCATCGTCTGCAACGCTGGCATGTCGATTTTCCGTTATTGCTTGGCATATTGGCCGTCACTATTCTTGGGCTGGTCACGCTCTATAGTGCCGATGGTCAGGATTTACTTAAACTGGAACAGCAGACAGCGCGGCTTGGTTTTGCCCTGATCGTGATGTTTGGTCTTGCGCAGGTCAATCCAAAAACTTATCAGCACTGGTCAGTGCCTTTGTACTGTTTTGGCGTCGTGATGCTGGTGCTGGTTGAACTGTTCGGTTATACCGCGAAAGGTTCAACCCGCTGGCTGGACCTTGGCTTTACTAAATTTCAGCCGTCAGAGGTGATGAAACTGGCGGTGCCGATGGCAGTAGCCTGGTACATGGGTAATCAACCCATTCCGCCGCGTATCCGCGATATTCTCATCGGCTTTGCCATCTGCCTGGTGCCGACTTTGCTGATTGCCAAACAGCCCGATCTGGGTACTTCCATTCTGGTTTGCGTCGCTGGTGTGTTTGTGATTTTTTTCAGTGGCATGAGCTGGAAAATCATCGGCGTGATCGCGGCTCTGATCGCCGGTTTTATTCCCATTTTGTGGAACTTCCTGATGCATGATTACCAGCGTCAGCGCGTGCTCACATTACTGGACGAAGAACGCGATCCACTCGGCAAAGGTTTTCAGATTATTCAGTCGAAAATAGCCATTGGTTCCGGCGGCATTGAAGGCAAAGGCTGGTTACATGGCACCCAGTCGCAACTGGAGTTTTTACCGGAGCGCCATACCGATTTTATTTTTGCCGTGTATTCCGAGGAATTTGGTCTGATGGGCGTATTGGCGCTATTAGGGATTTATCTGTTTATTCTGGGGCGTGGCCTCATTATCGCCAGCCAGGCACAGGACAATTACAGCAAATTCCTCGCCGGCAGTATTACACTGACGTTTTTTGTCTATGTGTTTGTTAATATCGGCATGGTATCTGGTATCCTGCCGGTAGTTGGCGTGCCATTGCCGCTCATCAGCTATGGTGGCACCTCGTTGGTGACCTTATTAGCCGGCTTTGGCATTCTGATGTCGATCAGTACCCACAAACGGATGTTAGCAAAACAATCATGAAGCACAGCGCCCGAACTTTTCATCTCCCTTGCTCCGGCAAAACAGTTTCCGTTATCGCACTTGCCGTTTTTCTTGCTGCCTGCTCCAGTGCGCCGGAATCTACCGACAGTGGACTGCGTGACAACATGGACCCAAACGCCGGCCGTTATTCGCAGGATAAAGACAGCATTCCACTGCGCCTGCCGACCGAAGATGAATTACGCGACCCTGAGCCTACAGTCGAAAGTTTAAGCCGGGGTGGCAATAAACCTTACAATATCTATGGCGTGAATTACTCGCCACGCACCGACATTCTGCAATATGAAGAAGAAGGCATTGCTTCCTGGTATGGCAGCAAGTTTCACGGTCATCTGACGTCAAACGGTGAAGTGTATAATGTGTTCTCGATGACTGCGGCACATAAAACCCTGCCACTGCCTTCTTACGTGCGGGTGACCAATCTCGATAACTACCGCACAGCGATTGTGCGGGTGAATGACCGTGGCCCTTTTCACGACAACCGGATTATCGATTTGTCCTACTCCGCGGCTTATAAACTGGGCATTTTCCCCGGCGGCACCGGCCGGGTAAAACTGGAACTGATTTCATCACCAGCGATGGCGTCGCAGGAAAGTTTTGCCACCCCCATCGCCAAACTGCCGGACATCCCTTATCAGCCGGTAACCCCAAGCGAGCGCCCAAGCCGCAGCAGCAATGAATTTGTCGAACGGCCTTATGTGCCGGCAGCAACCGCACCAGCACAGTTGCCTGCGCGTAACACGGCGGCACCGGCACGACCGGCTGCTGCGCCGCAACTGGCCAGTCGCAGCAGTGCCGATGGCTGTTTTATCCAGCTGATTGCCAGCAGCGATAAAGCCAAAGTGCAACGTCTGGGGAACGAATTACAACAGCAATTGTCCGTACCTACAGCCATTGAGAATGCCAACGGCCTGTTCCGGCTGTTGGCCGGCCCGCTGCAAGGCAATGCGCAGCATGTGCTGGACACAGTGCGTTCTGGTGAATATCCACAGGCATATTTTACCAATAAGAGTTTATGTGGCTGAAAAGCCCAATCCAATTAATCTGTTAGCACAATAAGAAAGAGTCTCATGAATCAGTATCGTCGTTTTTTACTCGCCAGCAGCCTGAGCTGCTTCAGCTTCTTCGCCCACAGCCAGGCTGTACAGATCGCGCCAACGCCACCGGAAGTAAATGCTAAAGGTTATATTCTGATTGATTTCCACACCGGCAAAGTGCTGGCTGAGGGCAATGCTGACACCTCTTTAGCGCCAGCCAGTCTGACCAAAATGATGACCAGTTACGTCATCGGCACTGAAATCAAAAACGGCAATATCAAGCCAACTGATCAGGTGACCATCAGCGAAAATGCCTGGGCAAAAAAATACACCGACTCATCCAAGATGTTTATCGAAGTGGGCAAAACCATTTCAGTCGAAGAGTTAAACCGCGGCATTATCATCCAGTCCGGTAACGACGCCTGTGTGGCGATGGCAGAACATATTGCCGGCACTGAAGGCGCCTTCGCCGAACTGATGAATGCCCATGCCAAACGCCTTGGTATGGAGAGCACCCATTTTACCAACTCGCACGGTTACCCGGACCCTGAGCTGAAAACCACAGCGCGCGATATGGCGAAGTTGTCAGTAGCGTTAATCCGTGACGTACCGGAAGAATACAAAATCTACTCTGAAAAAGAGTACGTGTTTAATGGCATCAAACAATACAACCGCAATGGCTTGCTGTGGGATAAAAGCCTGAACGTCGACGGCATCAAAACCGGTCACACTTCAGAAGCCGGTTATAGCCTGATCACTTCAGCCACCAAAGACGGTATGCGTTTGATTTCTGTCGTAATGGGTACTGACAGCGCCAAAACCCGTGAAGCAGAAAACAGAAAATTACTGACTTACGGCTTCCGCTTTTTTGAGACTTTCTCGCCATATAAAGCCGGCGAAGAGTTTGCATCGCAACGGGTCTGGCAAGGTGTCAAAGAGAACATCAGCCTGGGCGTGCTGAGCGAAACCCCAATCACGCTGCAACGTGGTCAGCGTAAAAACATCAAAGCAGACTTCAAACTGAATCAGCAACTGGTGGCGCCTATTGCTAAAGGTCAGGTGGTCGGTACGGTTTATCTGAAGTTAAATGACGCTGACATTGCCGAATATCCGCTGGTTGCACTGGAAGATATTGAACAAGCAGGTATTTTTGGTCGTTTAGTGGATTATGTGAAGATGCAGCTGCAATAACAGCGGCCGAATATTTTTACCCAGCACAGAAAGTCCCGGCACAGCCCGGGACTTTTTGTTAGAATAGGCCCCGTTTTTTTACTGTTCCCAGCTAACAGCAAGAGGTGTCCTGTGGTGACTGTAGTTAAAGATACCAAATTTGACGAATTTCTGGAGTTTCCCTGCGCTTTTACCTTTAAGGTGCTGGGGCTGGCCCACGAAGATCTGGTGCCGCAGGTGATTGCAACTTTGCATCAACACGCCGGAGCCAACGATTACGCGCCAACGGTTAAACCTTCCAGTAAAGGCAACTACCACTCCGTCTCGGTGTCCGTAGTGGTGCGGGATAAAGACCATATCGAACTGCTGTATACCGAACTTGGCAGGCTCGAACTGGTCCGCTATGTCATGTAACACTCGCGCAAGCCGGCCGGCAGCTTATAATGCCCCGGCCTTGCCAGCCTGAATTCAGCCGAGGACTGCCGATTGCCCTGTTCTGATGCACTAATCATCCGCGACTTAGGTCTGGTGGACTACACCTCCACCTGGCAGCGGATGCAGCAATTTACTGATCAACGTGACGACAACACGGTCGACGAAATCTGGTTACTGGAACATCCGCCGGTATTCACTCAGGGCCAGGCCGGCAAAGCCGAGCATCTGCTGTTTCCGGGCGATATTCCGGTGGTGCAGGTTGACCGTGGTGGTCAGGTCACTTATCACGGCCCGGGCCAGCTGGTGGCTTATGTTCTGCTCAATATCAAACGCCGCAATTTAGGGGTACGCCAACTGGTGAACCTGATTGAGCAAAGCATTATTGCTACACTGGCGCAAAATGGAGTGGCGGCTTATGCCAAGGCCGATGCGCCTGGCGTCTATGTCGATGAAAAAAAAGTGGCGTCTTTAGGCCTTCGCGTGCGTAAAGGCTGTACCTTCCATGGCCTGGCGCTGAATGTAGATATGGATTTATCACCATTTTCCCGTATTAACCCTTGCGGTTATGCCGGCATGCAGATGGTACAAAGTAAAGATTTGGGCGGACCTGTGTCGATGCAACAGGCAAAACAGCAACTGAGTGCTCAGCTGATTAACCTGCTGAATGTCAGTGAATTTCAGGAATTAACAGGGTTTTAGTACAGATGACCAAAACTGCCCGTATGGAGCCAGGCGTCAAACTGCGTGACGCCGACAAAATGGCCTTAATCCCGGTAAAAGTATTGCCAACCGAACCAGCCGAAATGTTGCGTAAACCGGCCTGGCTCAAAATCAAATTACCAAAAAGCTCTGAACGTATCGACGAAATCAAAGGTGCGCTGCGTAAACATGGCTTGCATTCTGTCTGTGAAGAAGCGTCCTGCCCCAATCTGACCGAGTGTTTTAATCACGGTACAGCGACTTTTATGATTTTGGGCGCAATTTGCACCCGCCGTTGTCCGTTTTGTGATGTAGCGCATGGCCGCCCGCTGCCGCCAAGCGCCGAAGAGCCGGAAAAACTGGCTCTGACCATCAAAGACATGAAGCTGAAATATGTGGTGATCACTTCAGTTGACCGCGATGACCTGCGTGACGGCGGCGCTCAGCATTTTGCCGACTGTATCACTGCTATCCGCCGCGAAACACCGGCGATCAAAATCGAAGTGCTGGTGCCGGACTTCCGTGGCCGCATGGACACAGCGTTGGATATTTTGACCCAAACGCCACCCGATGTTTTTAACCATAACCTGGAAACAGCACCGAGGTTGTACAAACTGGCTCGCCCGGGCGCAGACTACAAATGGTCGCTGGAACTGTTACGCCGCTACAAAGAAGCGCATCCGGAAGTGTCGACCAAGTCCGGCCTGATGGTTGGCCTTGGCGAAACTACCGAAGAAATCATCGAAGTGATGAAAGATTTACGGGCGCATAACGTTGATATGCTGACCGTTGGTCAGTACCTGCAGCCAAGCAAACACCATTTACCGGTCAAACGTTATGTGTCACCGGAAGAGTTTGATGAAATCAAACGCATCGGTTATGAGATTGGCTTTAAGCATGTTGCCTCAGGGCCGTTTGTGCGCTCGAGCTATCATGCCGACCGCCAGGCCGCCGGCGAAGATATCAGTTAACCGCTGACCAGGCTTAAGTTGTTCCAAAGCAGGCTGTGTGATAACAGCCTGTTTTTTTTCGGCAAAACAGCTTATGCTTTTAGCGATTCTCAAGGAGCTGTCATGGACCACCGTAAGTTCAGCCGTATTTTGTATAACAATCAGGCCACTCTGCGTTTTCAGGGGCAGAACTTCTTCACTGAGGTGCTGGACCTGTCGTTAAAAGGTGCCCTGGTGCAGCGTCCGGCCGACTTTCAGGGGCTGGTTGGTGAACAGGCGCAGTTACAGTTTCAGCTGGACCAGTCTGAGCTGGTATTAGAAATGGATGTCAGCATTGCTCACTTACACGACGCCACTATAGGCCTGCGCTGTGAGCGCATCGACATCGAAAGTGCCAGTCATTTGCGCCGGTTGTTAGAGCTGAATCTGGGTGATGCAGAAATGCTGAGCCGAGAACTCAGCGAGTTGTCAAACTAGCCCCGGCGGCTTCCAGCGCAGCCACAGCGGCCGGATAACCAAAGGCGGCCGCTCGCCCCATCAACAGCTGCCAACGCTGCATTTCCTGCTGCTGGCGCGCCAGATAAGCGAAATAATACTGGACCGGCATCAGCGTAGCGGCTTGTCTTAGCTGCTGTTGCATCACCCGCTGATATAACGCCGGCACTGCGAGTTCGAAATGCTGCATATGACTGGCAGACTGCACCGGGCGCCAGGCCTGAATGCCGGCAGCACGACAAGTTTCCACTGGCGTTAACTGCAAATCCTGCACATCAAGCTGCCAGTGCCTGGCATAACGGCCAACATCAGCAGGATCCAGTAGCAGATTCGCGAGAATGTCGGTACGCGCACATTCTGCCGAGGCGGTCAGCTCAGGTAACTGATATTCATCAATAAACCCCAGCGCATGGCTGAATTCGTGCCGGAATAACGCTGGCGAGAACAGCTCCGGCAATTGCAGCCAGCCATTGTTAAAACTGGCTTGGCCTCGCCCTGCCGCGACCAGCAGAATTTGTGCAGGACTGTGTAGCATGATGTCACTTAACCGGCTCGCATCGCAGGCAATACGCTGCTGTGGCTGCTCAGTACAGCGCAGCTCGCGGCTATCGACAAAAATCGGTGCTAAAAAACAGACTGGTAACGGCGCAAAATCCGACTGTGGCCAGTCTTGCTGCAACCGCTGCCAATGCGCGACTGACGCTGCAGTACTGAGCACTGGCTGTACAGTGAGTTTGCAGCCGGCCGGCGCAGAAGTAGCGGTCAAGGCTGGCGGCATCACGGTCGCGTCATGCCATAAGCCTAAACGCACCGCCTGTGCAGAAGTCAGCGGTGCCACAGACCATGCCTGCAACTGTTGGTATTGTTGTAACGGCCCACGCTGCGGCAGTGTCAGTTCCAGCCACTGTGTGACGGCGTCAGGATGACCTTGCCGGATAGCAGTAGCCAGCTGCTCGGCCGCTTTGATTGGCAGACCGGCTTGTAATGATTGTTTAGCTCGGCCGAATTCCAGTGCGCCAGGTTCAGGAGCGGGCTGTGGCTGGCAGCCCAATAACGTCGAAAATAAAAAAAAGCCAGCAAGCCGGCTTTTTTTTATCTGACACCACAGCTTAATGCTGATGAGCATCAGTCTGTTCCTGCGCTTCAACCTGATCCGAAGAGTCAGCCTGTTCAACGACGGCCTGACGCAGCCGGTCCAGCTCGAGTCTGGCATATCGATGTTCGACGAACTCATACACATTGGTCGCCAGTGACTTTTTAAAGTACGAGGCCGCGAGTGTCGGGTTATGCTTAAGCGCATGCCAGCGTGCCAGGTAAAAATAAACTTCACAGAGCTGTTCAGCGAGTTGCTTCGGATCTGTGGCATCAGTACTGGCAAGTTTCAATAGCTCAGCTTCACTGATTTGCCCGAGGTAAAACGCCACAATCTGTGCGGACCAGGCTTTTTTATCCAGCGCTGCCTGTTGTTTTGCCAACACAGCCAATGCCTGCGGCTCCGACTGTTCGGCCCCGGCTAAAAATAACCAGAGGCTACGGTACGGATCATCCGGTTTTAACGCCTGAAACTGTTGAAAATCATTGATGGCCAGCGCCAGTTTGCCGTCATACTGCAAGGCAATACCACGGTTTAAATAGGCATACTGATACTTGGGTTCCAGTTCCAGCGCTGAATCAAAAGCGTCATAAGCCAGCTCGTAATCACCGCTCAGCGTGTGCTGGATCCCCATAAAGTTATAAGCATCCGCCATATCCGGCTGCAGACGCAAGGCACGCATAAAATCATAACGCGCCAGTGCAGCAAGCCCGACACTGTCATACATCACACCACGGTCATAGTGTAAACGGCCACGTTCGGCATCAGACATTTTGGCGCTTTGCAGCATTTCACTGATGCGCGCAATGGCGATTTCGGTGCGAAACGGTGCAGCAAGTGGTTCTGGTTCAAGCGGATTTTCAACGAGGACACCAACAGGCGCTTTAGGCGCCAGTTGGCAGGCCGGTAACGCCACTACTGCACTGAGCAGCAGTGGCACCAGCAGCAGCTTAGTTAACTGCTTCGGCATGGGCTTCGCCCGCTTTGCTGTTGGCTTCTTTGATAGACAAACGGACGCGGCCTTGTTTGTCTACTTCCAGTACCTTCACTTTCACTTTCTGGCCCAGTTGCAGGTGCTCTGCCACATTATTCACGCGCTCATCAGAGATTTGTGAAATGTGCACCAGACCATCTTTACCCGGCAGTACGTTGACGAAAGCACCGAAATCAACAATGCGCACGACTTCACCCTCGTACACTGCACCAACTTCGATTTCAGCCGTGATGGCTTCAATCTTGGCGATTGCAATACCAGCAGCAGCGCTGTTGGTGGCGGCGATTTTGACTGTACCGTCATCTTCGATTTCGATAGTAGTGCCTGATTCTTCAGTGATCTGACGGATCACAGCGCCGCCTTTACCGATAACATCACGGATCTTCTCCGGGTTGATGTGTAAGGTATAGATGCGTGGTGCGTGCTCAGACAGTTCAGAACGGTGCGTGCTGATCGCAGAATCCATTACACCCAGAATGTGGATACGGGCGGCTTTGGCTTGTTTCAGTGCGATCTGCATGATTTCTTTAGTAATACCTTCAATCTTGATATCCATCTGCAGAGCAGTGATACCAGCAGTAGTACCGGCTACTTTAAAGTCCATGTCGCCCAGATGGTCTTCGTCGCCCAGAATATCAGACAGGACAACAAAGTTGTCGCCTTCTTTGACCAAACCCATGGCGATACCAGCAACAGAGGCTTTGATTGGGACACCAGCGTCCATCAGTGCCAGTGAAGAACCACACACAGATGCCATCGAGCTTGAACCGTTTGACTCAGTGATTTCAGAAACCATCCGCACTGTGTACGGGAAAGCATCAAAATCAGGCATTACGGCAGCTACACCACGTTTTGCCAGACGACCGTGACCGATTTCGCGGCGTTTTGGTGAACCGACCATGCCGGTTTCGCCAACTGAGAATGGAGGGAAGTTGTAGTGGAACAGGAAGTTGTCGGTTTTGTCTGACAGCAGATCGTCAACTGTTTGTGCGTCACGGGCTGTACCTAAAGTACAAGTGACCAGCGCTTGCGTTTCACCACGGGTGAACAGGGCAGAACCGTGCGTGCGTGGCAGTAAACCAGTCATGACTGACAGACCGCGGATCATTTCGTTGTCACGGCCATCGATGCGTGGCTCGCCGGCAATGATGCGGCTACGGACGATTTTTGATTCCAGGTTATGGAAAATTTCGCCGGCTTCAGTTTCATTGAAGCTCTCACCTTCAGCCAGTTCAGCTTTGATTTGGGCAAATACTTCTGCTTTGATAGCGCCAATGCGCTCGTAGCGTTTGGCTTTTTCCGTGATGCGGTACGCTTCACCAACAGCAGCAGTCGACAGTGCTTCGATTTTGCTGATCAGCGTGTCATTTTTCGGCTTAGCAACCCAGTTCCAGGCCGGCTTGCCAGCTTCAGCTGCAAATTCAGCGATAGCTTTGATGGCAACCTGCATTTGGTCGTGACCATAAACCACTGCACCTAACATCACGTCTTCTGACAGCACCTGAGCTTCAGATTCAACCATCAATACCGCGTTGGCAGTACCGGCAACAACCAGGTCGAGTTTGCTGGTTTTCAGCGCGGTTTCAGACGGGTTCAGCACGTACTGGTCATTGATATAACCAACGCGGGCAGCGCCCAGCGGACCGCTGAACGGAATACCAGAAATCGCCAGCGCAGCTGAAGTACCAAGGATAGAGATGATGTCCGGCTGGATGTCCGGCTCAACAGAAACCACAGTTGCAATGACCTGAACTTCATTGGTGAAGCCTTCAGGGAACAGTGGGCGGATTGGACGGTCGATCAGACGTGAAGTTAAAGTTTCGCCTTCGCTTGGACGGCCTTCACGCTTAAAGAAGCCACCTGGGATACGGCCGGCAGCATACATTTTTTCCTGATAGTTTACAGTCAGCGGGAAAAAGTCCTGACCTGGTTTTGGTTCTTTTTTACCAACTACAGTGACCAGAACTGCGGTATCGCCCATGCTGGCTAATACGGCACCGTCAGCCTGACGGGCAATGACACCGGTTTCTAAAGTGACGGTATGCTGACCAAACTGGAATGATTTTACGATAGGATTCACTTGATATTTTTCCTTTGTCTTGTACGCGTGGATCAGGGCCCTGCTGGGCCTTTTACGCGGTATATTTTTGGCTCGATATTGCGCGGCACAGTATAGCTGTTTCGGTGGCGGAAAAGATAGTTCGGCACCAGACTGCGAAAGGAAAAAGCCGGCCTTTTTGTCGCAGTGAAACTGGGATCAGAAGAAATCGACGGACTCAAAGCTTTCGGGATATAGCGGGCATAAAAAAAGGAGCTAAAAGCTCCTTTTTTTACTGGTTTGGCAGGTCGATTAACGACGCAGACCTAAACGCTCGATCAGTGTTGCGTAACGAGCTGAATCCGTACGTTTCAGGTAGTCCAGCAGTTTACGACGCTGAGAAACCATCCGCAGCAGACCACGACGTGAGTGGAAGTCGTGTTTGTGTTCAGCGAAGTGTGGTTGCAGCTTGTTGATAGAACCGGTCAGCAGAGCGACCTGAACTTCAGTTGAACCTGAATCAGCAGCGTTTGCACCGAAGTCAGCCAGGATTTTTGCTTTTTCAGCAGTAGTTAGTGACATAGTATCCTCCAGGATATGAAATACAGCCGCAGCCAGGCACTAATCCAGCCTACGACCAAAAATGAGCGCGCATTCTAACACAGCACGCGCTCAGTACAAGCATTATCTCAGCGATTCGCGGTATTCAGTAAGCGACGCACTTTGAGTTCATCCGCGTCCTGCATCCCGACACCGATAAAATTTTGCTGTTCGTCATATAGCGCGATGGCGTCGCTTGGCCCTGCCGGCAACAGTGCCAGCAAGTCAGGCGTCAGCAGCACGGTCTGGCCGTGGCGCAAGCGTGTGACCGCAACAGGTTCAAGGTTCAGACGTGGCAAACCGGCCAGCGCATAGTCCATCGGTAATAGCAATGCATCCAACGCAGCCCAGTCCTGAGCCTGATTCAGCGGTGCCAGAAACTCGTCCGTCAGCATCTGGCTGGCCTGAAAAGGCCCGACCTGAGTCCGGCGCAGTGCTGTAACATAAGCACCGCAGCCCAGCGCCTCGCCGAGGTCGTCAATCAAAGTACGGATATAAGTACCTTTACTGCAATGCACAATAAAACGCGCATCCTGACCGTCAAAATCGAGTAAATCAAAGCGGAAGATATTGATAGGCCGGGCGTCGCGCGGCACTGTAATGCCCTGACGGGCATATTTGTACAGTGGCTGCCCCTGATATTTCAGCGCGGAAAACATCGTTGGCACCTGCATTTGCGGCCCACGCATCTTCTCAACCGCTTGTTGCAGCTGCGCCAAATCAAAGTGAACTGGCTTTTCGCTGATGACTTCACCGGCTGCGTCGGAAGTGTCAGTTCGCACACCAAAACGTGCACTGACCTCATACGTCTTGTCGGTATCCAGCAAAAACTGGCTGAATTTGGTGGCTTCACCAAAACAGATTGGCAATAAACCTGACGCCAGCGGATCTAAAGCGCCGGTATGACCGGCTTTTTCTGCCTGATATAACCAACGCACCCGCTGTAAAATGCCATTACTCGACACTTCCAGCGGTTTATCCAACAGCAAAATGCCGTCAACGATACGACGCGCCATGCTTATTCTTCTTCGTCAGATTTGGTGTCAGCAACTGGTTTTGCCTCCAGCTCCTGCCCTGCGGCTTTGCGTTTTTGCTCGTCGTTTTTACGCACGTTTTCAACCAGATTCGCCATCCGGATACCTTCATCCAGCGACTTATCAAAGTAAAAACGTACTGTTGGCACAATCCGCGCCTGAATGCGTTTGGCGATGAGGCTGCGGATAAAACCACTGGCATCGTTCAGGATGTCGAGGTTTTGCTTCACTTTATCAGTGTCAAGACCAAGGAAAGTCACATAAATTTTGGCGTGCGACAGGTCTTTCGACACATCAACGTCAGACACTGTGATCATGGTATGTAACCGTGGATCTTTAATTTCCCTTTGCAAAATGAGCGCCATTTCCTGCTGCATTTGCTGGGCGAGCCGGTCAACCCGGCTGAATTCTTTTGCCATAATACTCACCTGAAATCAGAAACAAACAGGGGCCGCGGGCCCCTGCTTCATTCAATAATTTCTATTAACTCAATAGATTACAGTGTACGTTCAACCTGAACCACTTCGAATACTTCGATTTGGTCGCCTTCACGGACGTCGTTGTAGTTCTTCACGCCGATACCACACTCGAAGCCGTTACGGACTTCGGAAACGTCGTCTTTAAAGCGACGCAGTGATTCCAGTTCACCTTCGTAAATGACCACGTTGTCACGCAGTACGCGGATTGGCGCATTACGTTTGACGATACCTTCAGTGACCATACAACCAGCAACTGCACCGAACTTCGGTGAGCGGAACACGTCACGAACCTGAGCCAGACCGATGATCTGTTGTTTGAACTCAGGCGCCAGCATGCCGGTCATCGCCGCTTTCACTTCATCTAACAGTTCATAGATGATGCTGTAGTAGCGTAAATCCAGATTCTCATCTTCGATAATCTTCCGCGCATTGGCTTCGGCACGGACGTTAAAGCCGATGACGATGGCTGAAGAAGCTGCGGCAAGCGTAGCGTCAGTTTCAGTGATACCACCAACACCGCTACCGATGATGCGGATCTTCACTTCATCTGTAGACAGGCGTGACAGCGATTCGCTGATCGCTTCGACAGAACCCTGTACGTCAGCTTTCAGTACGATGTTCAGTTCAGCTACGTCGCCTTCGGTCATGTTGGCAAACATGTTTTCCAGCTTGGCTTTTTGCTGACGAGCCAGTTTAACATCGCGGAATTTACCCTGACGATACAGTGCAACTTCACGCGCTTTACGCTCGTCACGCACCACTGTGACTTCATCACCGGCTGATGGCACGCCAGACAGACCCAGGATTTCGACCGGAATCGACGGACCTGCTTCTTTCACTTCATGACCATTTTCATCACGCATCGCGCGCACACGGCCATATTCCAGACCACACAATACGATGTCGCCCTGACTCAGCGTACCTTCCTGTACCAAGATAGACGCTACCGGACCACGACCTTTGTCCAGGCGCGATTCGATTACCACACCACGCGCCATGCCTTCACGCACTGCGGTCAGTTCCAGTAACTCAGACTGCACTAACAGCGATTCAAGCAGGTCGTCGATACCTAAGCCTGTTTTCGCAGAAACCTGCACGAACTGAGTATCACCGCCCCAGTCTTCTGAAATCACACCGTATTGCGACAGTTCGTTACGTACACGGTCTGGATCTGCATCTGGTTTATCAATTTTGTTGACTGCAACCACAATTGGCACACCGGCCGCTTTTGCGTGCTGGATAGCTTCTTTGGTTTGCGGCATCACGCCGTCATCGGCAGCAACGACCAGCACCACGATATCTGTCGCTTTCGCACCGCGGGCCCGCATCGAGGTAAACGCGGCGTGACCTGGGGTATCCAGGAAAGTGATCATGCCACGGTCAGTTTCAACGTGGTAAGCACCGATATGCTGGGTAATACCACCAGCTTCGCCAGCAGCGACTTTTGCTTTACGGATATAGTCGAGTAAGGAGGTTTTACCGTGGTCGACGTGACCCATGACAGTCACAACCGGCGCACGTGGTTCCAGTGCACCTTCACCTTCACGGTCAGCCATGACGGTTTCTTCTAACTCGTTTTCACGGGTCAGTGTAAACTTGTGGCCCATTTCTTCACAGACAATAGCCGCAGTTTCCTGGTCAATCACCTGGTTAATGGTCGCCATCGCGCCCATTTTCATCATCACTTTGATGACTTCAGAGGCTTTTACCGCCATTTTGGCAGCCAGTTCAGCAACAGTGATGGTTTCACCGATTTTGACTTCACGCTCAACCGGCTGTGCTGGCTTGTTAAAGCCATGCAACATACTGGTTGGGGTTTTCTTTTTCTTATGACGATTGGCGCGGTTAAAAGCGTCTTTATCATCAGCGTCGTCTTTTTTCTTGGCTTTGCCAACCGGCGCTTTTTTGCCATGGCGGCGACCGCCACGCTCATCACGTGAATCTTCTTCGTCTTCGGCTTGTTTGGCGAACACGTTGCTGGTCAGATGATAATCACCGACTTCCACTGCCGGGGCAGCTTCCTGTGACCAACGCTCAGCATTTTCTTCAGCCAGACGACGGGCTTCTTCGGCCTGACGCTGCGCTTCTAATTCCAGCTTACGCAGACGCTCAGCATCTTGTTGCGCTTTGATGCGCTCAGCTTCTTTGCGGGCTTCTTCTTTTGCCGCACGACGGGCCGCTTCTTCCGGATCATCTTTCGCCAGCTGAGCACGTTCTGCTTCACGGCGTTTCGCATCGGCAGCTTTTCGTTCTGCTTCTGCTTTGCGCTCCGCTTCATCACGGGCGCGTTTTTCCGCGGCCTGACGCTCGGCTTCAAGACGCGCTTCTTCTTTGGCTTTTTCTTCGGCCAAACGCGCTTCCTCTTCAGCTTTTAATGCTGCTTCGTCCATGATTGGACGCTTGACGTAGGTTTTTTGCTTGCGCACTTCAACCTGAATTTCACGGTTGCGCCCGGCACCACCACTGACACTCAGCGTGGTTTTTTCTTTGCGCTTCAGCGTGAGCCGTGACGGCTCGCTGCTGGCACCACCATGTTGTTTACTCAGGTGCTCAAGCAGAGATTTTTTCTCATCTTCGCTGACCATCTGACCAGCCTGCTTTGCAATACCTGCATCAGCAAATTGTTGAACCAACCGATCAACAGTCGTTCCCACATCACTGGCCAGTTTTTCTATCGTGACATCTGCCATGTAATAGTTTCCTCCGTTGACCTATCAGTTCTGCTCGCTAAACCAAACGATATTGCGTGCAGCCATAATTAATGCAGCAGCTTTATCTTCTGCCATTTTTTCAATTTCAATCAAATCATCGACACCTAATTCGGCCAGATCATCGAGCGTCACCACACCTTTACTGGCCAGGACATAAGCGGTGTGGGTTTCCATGCCTTCTAAGCTCAGCAGCGCTTCACTTGGCTGCGAACCTTCCAGTGACTCTTCACTGGCCAGCGCACGGGTCGTCAGAACGGCTTTGGCGCGGCGGCGTAATTCTTCAACAGTCTCTTCGTCCAGACCGTCGATGCTCAGCAGTTCAGAAACCGGTACATAAGCAACTTCTTCCAGTGTGGAGAAACCTTCATCAACCAGGATAGAAGCGAAATCTTCATCGATTTCCAGCGCGTCCATAAACACACTGAGCACTTTCGACGTTTCTTCCTGATGCTTTTTCTTCATGTCAGAAACTGACATCACGTTCAGTTCCCACTGAGTCAGCTGACTGGCCAGACGCACGTTTTGACCGGCGCGACCAATTGCCATTGGCAGGTTTGAATCTTCTACCGCGATATCCATCGAGTGGGCATCTTCATCAACAATAATGGATGCGACTTCTGCCGGCGCCATCGCGTTGATGACGTACTGTGCGGCATTATCGTCATACAGAACGATATCAACGCGCTCGCCGCCCAGTTCACCAGATACAGCCTGTACGCGTGAGCCACGCATACCCACACAAGCGCCAACCGGGTCTATCCGGCGGTCATTGGTTTTGACGGCAATTTTGGCGCGAGAACCTGGGTCGCGCGCGGCACCGCGGATTTCGATCATCTCTTCACCAATCTCCGGCACTTCGATGCGGAACAATTCGATCAACATTTCCGGACGGGTACGGCTTAAGAATAACTGGGCACCACGAGCTTCCGGGTTGACTGCATACAGCAGTGCACGGATGCGGTCGCCAGGACGGAAAGTTTCACGTGGGATCATCTCTTCACGGGCTAACATTGCTTCGGCATTGTTACCAAGGTCCACGATGACGCTTTCACGATTGACTTTTTTCACCACGCCGGTGACAAGTTCACCAACCTGATCGATATAAGCTTCAACGACTTGTGAACGTTCAGCTTCACGAACCTTTTGCACAATGACCTGCTTAGCCATTTGCGTGGTAATACGGTCAAACTGAATAGATTCAATTTGTTCTTCGACGTAATCGCCGACTTTCAAATTTGGCTCATCGTATTGAGCCGCAGACAAGGTCATTTCGCGGAACGGATGTTCCTGCACCTGATCGTCCGGGATCACTAACCAACGGCGGAAGGTTTCATAAGCACCGGTTTTCCGGTCAATTGCTACACGAACTTCGATATCGCCTTCATTTTTCTTTTTGGTGGCTGCTGCCAGCGCGAACTCCAGCGCCTGGAAGATTTTTTCACGCGGGACTGATTTTTCATTCGATACCGCGTCAACAACTAATAATATTTCTTTTGCCATGATTTCTGCCTCACTCAGAGCCGCGGTTCTTGTCAGAACACCGGAACTACGTTTGCTTTATCTACGTTATCCATAAGCAAACGATAAGGTTTGCCATCCACTTCGATGACGAGCATGTCATCTTCTATTGCGTTAAGAAGCCCTTTGAAACGCCGGCGGCCGTCCTGCGGAATGGCCAGTTTGACTTCAATTTTTTGTCCGACCACCTTGGCGAAATGTGCCGGGGTAAACAAAGGACGATCTAAACCCGGAGAAGAAACCTCCAGGTTGTATTCGTTTGGAATTGGGTCTTCGACATCAAGTATGGCACTGACTTCACGGCTGATCAGCGCACAGTGGTCGACATTAACCCCATCCGGATGATCAATAAATAAGCGCAGGGTGGAATGCCGGCCTGCGGCCATGAACTCGATGCCCAGCAGTTCAAAGCCGTTGGCCGCAACTGTGGGTGCCAACAGCTCAGTTAAACGCTGTTCTTGTTTAGTCAAAGAGACCTCCGGAAATAAAAAAAGGGCATATAGCCCAGAATAGTAGTACAACGTTACTCCAGATATAAAAACGCCCCGATAGATCGGGGCGACTTTACACCGGTAAAACAGGATATCGCCAATCCTGCTTTAAATCTGGTTGCGAACTGAAGTTTTCACTTGCGGTTCGCGACAACTATTGAATTCAAAGAAAACGGTCATTGTCGGTGAAAGTGGTTGCGGGAGCCGGATTTGAACCGACGACCTTCGGGTTATGAGCCCGACGAGCTACCAGGCTGCTCCATCCCGCGTCCGTAACTGGCGTGCATTATATAGTGGAGACCACTGTATCGCAACATATTGTTTCGCAGTGAACCGGTTCAGTTTCACTGCATCATCACCGTGTTGAGCCACGGCGATGATAATAATTGGTGCCGAGAGCGGGACTCGAACCCGCATGCCTAGGGCACTACCACCTCAAGGTAGCGTGTATACCAATTTCACCATCTCGGCATTATTCAGAGGGTATTCCGGGGGATATTAGTTACCAACCGGGATATCTTTCGAAGCTTCTTTTTTCTCTTCAGGCTTAGCTGGTGCAGTTTCTGCTGCAGCTGGCGCTGTAATGTTTTCAAATTCAGATTTCTTCTGAATATGACTGGTGTTGTAGTTGCCTAAAATCAGGCTCAACACAAAAAATAATACTGCTAATACTGTGGTTGAACGGGTCAGAAAGTTACCGCGACCAGCAGAACCAAAAATTGTGGCCGAAGCACCGGCGCCAAATGACGCACCCATATCTGCGCCTTTACCGTGCTGGATCAGTACCAGACCGATAATTGCCAGCGCGACGATTGCGTATAAGACGATGATAATTTCGTACATCTTTATTCCTTTGCCATCCGGCAAATTGCAGCAAACTCTGCTGGTTTTAAACTTGCTCCGCCAACCAATGCACCATCTATGTCTGGCTGGCTAAACAGTGTCGGCCAGTTGTCGGCATTGACACTGCCACCGTATAAAATTCTGACCTTAGCAGCTGCATCTGAGTTGATCCGTGCCAGGTGTTGCCTGATAAAAGCGTGCACATGTTGTGCCTGCTCAGGCGTCGCTGTCAACCCTGTACCTATGGCCCAAATGGGTTCATAAGCAATCACGGTATCAGCCAGCAAATCAGGGTGCGCAGCATACACTGCATCTAAATGCTGTGCAAGAACCCACATGGTTTTTTCTTGCTGCCTTTCAGATAAAGTCTCGCCAAAACAAATAATTGGCGTGATCCCAACCCGTAAGGCCTGCAGTGCTTTTTGTAAAACTGTAGCGTCAGTTTCAGCAAACAGACAACGCCTTTCACTGTGCCCTAGAATCACATACTCGGCTCCAGCGGCGCGAATCATATCAGCACTTATTTCACCTGTGAAGGCACCCGCCTTCTCACTGCTGACATTTTGAGCACCAAGGCGGTATTGCGTTGATTTTGGGAAGTCAGACAGAAATATTACAGGTGGACAGATCAGAATTTCATTGGCGCTGTCGATGCCTTGCAGCGTGGCAGCCATCGTATTGACCAGCTCACGGTCGCCATTCATTTTCCAGTTTGCAGCTATTAACGGACGACGGACTGTCATGCGGACTCCCCTGTTTCAGCCGGCGTGATCTTAACGAACATCGCACCTGCAGACAAGCAAAAGCCGAAAAAAACCTGTATCGAGATTTTTTCCGGCTCATTTTTTCAGCGTATCAGCCCAGGCTGTTTTACGCTGAAACAGGCCCGTTATTAACTGGCCAGTTTTACTGCTGCTGCAATTCGCTCAGCATATTCCTGTACCTGGGCCTGTTCTCTTCCTTCTACCATTACACGAATGAGTGGCTCGGTGCCGGATTTACGGATCAGCACCCGACCTTGTCCGTGTAATTCGGCTTCAACCTGGGCTATCACTTCTTTTACGTGCATGTTATCCAACGGCGCAGAGCCTTTTTCAAACTTCACATTGACCAGCACTTGCGGCAGCTTAGTCATGCCGTGGCTCAGTTCAGCCAGACTCAGGTTGGTATCCATCATCGCCGCTAATACCTGCAACGAGGCGACAATACCATCGCCAGTGCCGGTATGGTCCAGATTAATCACATGGCCGGAATTTTCACCGCCGATGCGCCAGCCTTTTTCCTGCAGCAATTCCATCACATAGCGGTCGCCGACTTTACTGCGTGCAAAAGGAATGTCCAACTCTGCCAACGCTATTTCAAGACCCATATTGCTCATCAGCGTGCCCACCACACCACCGACCAGGCGACCGCGTTGTTTCGCAGAACGGGCAATCATATAAATAATTTCGTCACCATCGATTTGACGGCCTAAATGATCCACCATCATCACCCGGTCGCCATCGCCGTCATAGGCGATACCTAAATCTGCCCCAAGTTCAACGACGGCTTTTTGCAGATCATCAGTGTGCGTCGCACCACACTTTTCATTGATGTTCAGGCCATTTGGTGTACAGGCAATAGTGTGCACATCAGCACCTAACTCACGGAACACGTTCGGCGCAATGTGGTAGGTGGCACCATTAGCGCAATCCAGCACTATTTTGTAGCCGCTTAACGACATGTGATTGGGCAAATGGCTTTTACAGAATTCAATATAACGGCCTGAGGCATCGTCAATCCGCTGCGCTTTACCAAGCTTTTCTGACGGCTCACACACCATGGGTTGCTCAAGCTCAGCTTCGATGGCGAGCTCAATGTCGTCGGCCAGTTTACTGCCGTCGCCGGAGAAGAACTTAATACCGTTATCATAATAAGGATTATGCGAGGCAGAGATCACAATACCGGCTTCCGCCCGGAAGGTATGCGTCAGATAAGAAACTGCAGGGGTCGGCATCGGGCCTAATAAGCGCACATCAATACCGGCGGAGATTAAACCGGCTTCTAATGCTGTCTCCAGCAAATAACCAGAGATACGGGTGTCCTTGCCAATCAACACTTTACGTGTGCCGCGCTGCGACAACACCCGGCCGGCTGCCCAGCCTAATTTCATTGCAAATTCTGGTGTAATTGGAAACTCGCCAACCCGGCCACGTACACCATCCGTGCCAAAAAACTTCCTGCTCATTAAATAACTCCAGATTTGGTCGCGGCAACAATAGCTAATGCATCTGCCGTTTCTTTGACATCATGGACACGAACTATCTGTGCCCCTTGCATGGCGGCTATTGTGGCACAGGCAATACTGCCTGCCAAACGTTCTGACACGTCCCGCTGAAGTAACTGACCAATCATAGACTTACGTGACATTCCGGCCAGTACTGCATAACCGCTGCCGACAAAATCCTGCATCGCCGCCAGCAGCTGATAATTGTGGCTGAGGCTTTTACCAAAGCCAAAACCCGGGTCCAGGATGATTTGTGACGCCGGAATGCCGGCTTGCTGGCATTGCTGTGCCCGCGCGGTTAACCAATGCAGAACTTCACTGACAACATCCTGATACACCGGTTGATGCTGCATCGACCGCGGTTGCCCCTGCATATGCATCAGGCAAACCGGCAATTGACTGGCAACCGCAACCTCCAGAGCGCCATCTTCCTGCAAAGCACGCACGTCATTGAAGATATCTGCGCCGGCAATTGCCGCCTGGTGCATCACTTCGGCTTTACTGGTATCGACAGAAATTACCAGGTCGGGAAATTTATGCCGGATTGAACTCAGTACCGGGATCACCCGTTCTAACTCATCGTCCAGCGTGACATTAGCGGCACCAGGGCGGGTCGACTCCCCGCCGATATCAATGATTTCAGCGCCGGCGGCGACCATTTCGCTGACCCGGTCTAAACAAGCCTGTTCGCCGCTAAAACGGCCACCGTCAGAAAATGAATCCGGTGTCACATTTAAAATCGCCATCAGCCGGGTCTGACGCAAATCCAACCGGCGCTGGCGCGGTAATAACAATTCCATCAGGACTCCAAACAGAAAACCCCGGCAAGCCGGGGTTTTAATTGATCAATAAGGATTAACTACCGTGACTTTGGCTTGGCGTCGCGTCAGCAGCTGGTGTCGCTGTCGCCGCTGCGCCGCCTGACCCTGGAGCTTCCGGCTTTTTGTCCTTTGGCTCCCAGTGCTCTGGTGGCCGCACTTCACGGCGGGCCATCAGGTCATCGATTTGCTTGGCATCGATGGTTTCGTATTGCATCAGGCAATCTTTCATCGCATGCAGAATATCCATATTCTCTTCGATCAGCTGTTTCGCCCGTACATAGTTGCGGTCGATAAACTCGCGGATCTCCTGGTCAATCAGCTTCACTGTATCTTCGGACATATGCTTGTTTTTGGTCACTGAACGGCCGAGGAATACTTCACCCTCTTCTTCGGCGTACAGTAATGGACCCAGTTTTTCTGAGAAACCCCACTGTGTGACCATCTTACGCGCCAGATTGGTCGCCCGCTCGATGTCGTTAGAAGCTCCGGTGCTGACCGCTTCAGAACCGTAAATCAGCTCTTCGGCGATACGACCACCAAACAAAGAGCTGATCATGCTTTCTAAGAACCGTTTGGAGTGACTGTGGCGGTCCTGCTCCGGCAGGTACATGGTCACACCCAGTGCGCGACCGCGTGGGATAATACTGACTTTGTACACAGGGTCATGTTCAGGCACCAGACGCCCGACGATGGCATGGCCGGCTTCATGATAGGCCGTCATTTCTTTTTCTTTCTCTGTCATGACCATAGAGCGGCGCTCTGTGCCCATCAGAATCTTGTCTTTGGCTTTTTCAAACTCATCCATCGACACGACGCGGCGATTGTTCCGTGCAGCAAACAACGCAGCTTCGTTCACCAGGTTCGCCAAATCAGCGCCGGAGAAACCTGGTGTGCCACGGGCAATCAATGAAGCGTCAACGCCATCACCTAATGGCACTTTGCGCATATGGACTTTCAGAATTTGTTCGCGGCCACGCACATCCGGTAAACCGACCACAACCTGACGGTCAAAACGGCCTGGGCGCAATAACGCCGGGTCCAGCACGTCTGGTCTGTTGGTGGCGGCGATCACAATAATGCCTTCGTTGCCATCAAAACCATCCATTTCTACCAGCATCTGGTTCAGCGTTTGCTCGCGCTCGTCATGACCACCGCCAAGACCCGCGCCACGCTGGCGACCGACCGCATCAATCTCATCGATGAAGATGATGCACGGTGCGGCTTTCTTCGCCTGTTCAAACATGTCACGCACGCGGCTGGCGCCGACACCAACAAACATCTCAACAAAGTCCGAACCGGAAATGGTGAAAAACGGTACTTTAGCTTCGCCGGCTATTGCCTTGGCTAACAGAGTTTTACCGGTACCCGGTGGGCCTACCATCAGCACGCCTTTTGGAATACGGCCGCCGAGTTTTTGGAAGCGTGACGGGTCTTTCAGATAATCAACCAGCTCAGTCACTTCTTCTTTAGCTTCGTCACAACCCGCGACATCGGCAAAAGTGGTTTTGATCTGGTCTTCGCCCATCAGGCGGGCGCGGCTCTTACCGAAGGACATAGCGCCTTTGCCACCACCGCCCTGCATCTGGCGCATGAAGAAAATCCACACACCAATTAACAACAACATTGGGAACCAGGAAATGAAAATCTGACCTAACAAACTGGTTTCTTCTGGTTTAACGCCAGTGGAATCCACGTTGTTTTTGATCAGGTCATCCAGCAGTTTTTCATCATAACCGCCAGGAATTGTTGTTTCGATACGCTGGCCGTCTTTGCGGACTGCCCGTACCACACCACCACGGTCCACCTGAACTTCGCGGATTTGCCCCTGATTCACCTCATTGATGAACTGGGTATAGCTGGTGCTGCGATCAGACCGGTCGGCCGGACTGAAGCTGTTGAACATCGTCATCAGTACAACGGCTATCACCAGCCATACCATCAGATTCTTTGCCATGTCGCTCAAGGAAATAACCTCTTGTTACCAGAATTGCTTCTGTTGCTACTTTACTAGAGTTTGAAACCAGTCGCCACGATATATGTCTCGCTGGAACGGGCGCGGGACGAATCGGGTTTGCGGATCCGTACATTGGTGAATACGTCCCGGACCTGCTGGACAAAGGTTTCAAAGCCCTCGCCATGGAACACTTTGACGACAAAACTACCGTTTTTCTTCAGTACTTTGTTACACATATCCAGCGCCAGTTCGACCAGATACATGCTTCTGCTCTGATCAACTGTGGCATTGCCACTCATATTCGGTGCCATGTCAGATAACACAACATCGACATTGCGACCGTCTATGCGGGTTAACAGGGCTTCCAGCACTGCGTCTTCGCGAAAATCGCCCTGTAAAAACGCCACACCGGCCAGCGGGTCCATCGGTAAAATATCGCAGGCGATGACCATGCCATCCTGCCCCACCAGTTCTGCCGCCAACTGCGACCAACTACCGGGGGCTGAGCCTAGATCTACGACTGTCATGCCGCTTTTGATCAACTTATCTTTTTGCTGGATCTCTTCGAGCTTAAAAGAAGCCCGGGAGCGCAAGCCTAATTTTTGTGCCTTGTGCACAAAAGGGTCGGACACATGTTCCTGCAGCCAGCGGCTGGAACTGGCCGAGCGCTTTTTCTTTGTCATGGAAACACTCTTAATTGGTCTTCCCTGCAAGATGGCGGTACAATGACGCTATTTCAAGCTTTCCACACGGAAAAATCTATTTTATGAGTCTTACAAACAAGCAAAAACAATTTTTAAAAGCCAAAGCCCACGAATTAAAGCCAGTGATCCTGCTGGGTGGCAACGGTCTGACCGAAGGCGTGATGGCCGAAGTCGATCTGGCTTTGGAGCACCACGAACTGATTAAAGTCAAAGTGCCAAGCATTGACCGCGAAGAGAAACTGGCTGTGATGGACGCCATTGTGCGTGAAGCCAAAGCTGAAAAAGTGCAGGTCATTGGCCATATTCTGGTGCTGTACCGCGCCGCCAAAGACAAAAAACTGCAACTGCCACGTGGCTGATTTAGTCAGCACAAACAGCAGAGTGACTCTGTTGTTTGAGTACAGGCATAAAAAAACCGCCACCAGCGGTTTTTTTATTCGCAACCATCCGTAGTGCTCACCTTTAAAGGCCAACGCTTTGCGTTGTTAAAAACTGCTCCTGCAGTTTTTTATGCCTGTGAAATCGCTGCAGGACTGGTTGGCTGAATAAAACCGGCAACCAGCAAATTCTGCCTGGCTTCCTCATCACTGCCTGCGCGTTGCCGCACCAGTGAACCAGGCACATCGACCGAAGTCGCTTTGACAAACTGCCAGCCAACCAAATGATCGGCTGGCACCAATGCAATCACATGCGCCAGTTGGTGGGCCAGACACCACTCGCTGTTATCCAGCGCTGCCGCGAAAATCTCAGCAGGACTGGTTTGCCACTGCCGCACGTCCAGCACTAACGCCCAAGGCTTGCCAATCACCGGCGCTACCAGTTCGCGAAATGCGCGCACATAATCTTCAACATCACGGATAGTCCAAACGCCAAAAGCCCGCACCCACAAGGTCTGATCTTCAAGCACCAATTCAAACACGGGTTGATTACTTCTCATCTGAGGCTCCGATTGACATCAGCAATTGCAACTTCTGATATTTGTTATTAAACCACAGTCCCGCCTGATAGAAACGACAAAAGCGGCCGAAGCCGCTTTTTCATGTCATTTCAAGACTAAAGTCTTATTCAGACGTACTGAACGTCAGTGATTTCAAACTCGACTACACCAGAAGGTGTGGTGATATTGACCACATCATCCTGGTTCTTGCCGATCAGGCCTCTGGCAATCGGCGAATTAACTGAAATCAGATTGTTTTTGATATCTGCTTCATCATCGCCAACGATTTTGTAGGTGACTTCTTCCTCTGAATCCAGGTTCAGAATGGTGACAGTCGAGCCAAAAATCACTTTGCCATTGTTGGTCATCTTACTGATATCAATGATCTGGGCATTGGCCAGTTTACCTTCGATATCCTGAATACGGCCTTCACAAAACCCTTGTGCTTCACGGGCGGCATGGTACTCCGCATTTTCTTTCAGATCACCATGCTCACGCGCTTCGGCAATGGCTTCGATAATCGCCGGCCGCTTCACTGTTTTCAGTTCATGCAGTTCATCACGCAGACGCTGCGCGCCCTGAACTGTCATCGGGATTTGACTCATCCGTTAACTCTCTTATGTAACTCCTGCACCGAATTCACTGTGCCAAACGCATCAGCTGCGTTAGCAGTACAAGTGGCAAATGCGGCATTCAAGGTCGTGGTGTAATTGGCTTTATGTTGCAGGGCGCCACGACGTAACACTTTGGAATCTTCAATGGCCTGACGGCCCTCGGTGGTATTCACGATATAGCTGTACTCACCATTTTTGATCCGATCCAGAATGTGCGGGCGGCCTTCAAATACTTTGCTGACTTCGCGGCAAGGAATACCGGCGGCCTGCAACGCTTTCGCGGTACCGCCGGTAGCATCCAGCTCAAAACCGAGGCTAACCATAGTTTTTGCCAGTTCAACGACGCGCACTTTATCGCTATCACGGACCGAAAGTAAAGCACGGCCGCCGGTTGGGATCAGCGTTCCTGCACCCAGTTCACTCTTGGCAAAAGCTTCGGCGAACGTTTCACCAACGCCCATCACTTCGCCGGTCGAGCGCATTTCTGGGCCAAGGATAGGGTCAACACCCGGGAACTTGTTAAACGGGATCACCACTTCTTTCACTGAGAAATACGGTGGGATGATCTCTTTAGTCACGCCTTGTTCCTGCAGTGAACGGCCAGCCATACAACGGGCACCGACTTTGGCCACAGCCACACCTGTGGCTTTGGACACAAATGGCACTGTACGCGCAGCACGCGGGTTCACTTCAATCAGATACACTTCACCGTCTTTGACGGCAAACTGGGTATTCATCAGACCGACAACACCTAATTCCAGCGCCAGTTTACGAACCTGGTCACGCATCACGTCCTGAATTTGCTGATTCAGGCTGTGCGGTGGTAATGAACAGGCAGAGTCGCCCGAGTGCACACCGGCTTGTTCGATGTGTTCCATGATGCCGCCGATGACGACGTCTTTACCATCACAAATGGCGTCGATATCTACTTCAATTGCATCGTCCAGGAAACGGTCCAGCAGTACCGGTGAATCGTTAGAGACTGACACTGCTTCGGTCATGTAACGACGTAAATCGATGTCGTCATAAACGATTTCCATAGCGCGACCACCCAGGACATAAGATGGACGAACTACCATCGGATAACCGATATCCGGCGCTTTGGTCAGTGCTTCTTCCAGGCTGGTGACTGTGGCATTTTTCGGCTGTTTCAGGCCCAGACGTTCGACCGCCTGCTGGAAACGTTCGCGGTCTTCGGCACGGTCAATCGCGTCCGGCGAAGTGCCAATAATTGGCACGCCATTCGCTTCTAACGCGCGCGCCAGTTTCAGTGGCGTCTGGCCACCGTATTGCACGATCACGCCTTTTGGCTGTTCTTTTTTCACGATTTCCAGCACGTCTTCCAGTGTAATTGGCTCGAAGTACAAACGGTCTGAAGTGTCGTAATCGGTAGACACTGTTTCCGGGTTACAGTTGACCATGATGGTCTCATAACCGTCTTCGCGCAGTGCCAGTGCCGCGTGTACACAGCAGTAGTCAAATTCAATACCCTGACCGATGCGGTTCGGGCCACCACCGATGATCATGATTTTGTCGCGGTTGCTCGGCGCCGCTTCACACTCTTCATCGTAGGTGCTGTACATGTACGCGGTGTCAGAAGCGAATTCAGCCGCACAGGTATCCACGCGTTTGTACACCGGGTGCAGACCAAAACCATGGCGTTTTTTCCGCACTTCGGCTTCAGCAACGCCCAGAATGTCAGCGATACGTTTGTCGGCAAAACCTTTACGTTTCAGCACAGTCAGACGGGCCTGATCCAAACCGGCAAAACCAGCGGCTTTGATGGCTGCTTCTTCTTTGATCAAATCTTCCAGCTGCACCAGGAACCAGGGATCGATATTGGTCAGCTTAAAGATTTCATCCATGCTCATGCCAAAGCGGAACGCATCGGCGATGTACCAAATGCGGTGAGAACCAGGCTCACGCAATTCACGGGTGATTTTCTCTTTGGCTTCCGGCGCATGGATATCAATAATCGGGTCCAGACCACAAACGCCGATTTCGAGTCCACGTAACGCTTTTTGCAGCGATTCCTGCTGGTTGCGGCCAATCGCCATCACTTCACCGACCGATTTCATCTGCGTCGTCAGACGGTCATTAGCGCCGGCAAATTTTTCGAAGTTAAAGCGTGGCACTTTGGTCACAACATAATCGATGCTCGGCTCGAATGACGCCGGGGTACGACCGCCGGTGATGTCATTGGCCAGCTCGTCAAGCGTGTAACCAATCGCCAGCTTAGCCGCGACTTTGGCAATAGGGAAACCGGTTGCTTTCGATGCCAGCGCAGATGAGCGTGACACCCGTGGGTTCATCTCGATGATGACCATGCGGCCATCAACCGGGTTGATACCAAACTGCACGTTTGAACCACCGGTTTCTACGCCGATTTCACGCAGCACTGCAAGAGACGCGTTGCGCATGATTTGATATTCTTTGTCAGTCAGCGTCTGAGCTGGCGCCACCGTGATAGAGTCACCGGTGTGCACGCCCATAGGATCAAAGTTTTCAATCGAACAGACGATGATGCAGTTGTCGTTTTTATCCCGCACCACTTCCATTTCGTATTCTTTCCAGCCGATTAACGATTCGTCGATCAGCAGCTCTTTGGTCGGCGATAAATCGAGACCGCGGGCACAAATTTCGTCGAACTCTTCGCGGTTATACGCGATACCGCCACCGGAGCCACCCATGGTGAACGATGGACGGATAATGCACGGAAAACCAATGGTTTCCAGTACCTGGTAGGCTTCTTCCATCGAGTGGGCAAAACCGGCACGTGGGCATGACAAACCGATAGAGCGCATGGCTTTGTCAAAACGACCGCGGTCTTCGGCTTTATCGATAGCATCAGCTGTGGCACCAATCATCTCGACGTTATATTTCGCCAGCACACCGTGACGTTCCAGATCCAGCGCACAGTTCAGCGCGGTCTGACCGCCCATGGTTGGTAACACCGCACATGGCCGCTCTTTTTCAATGATTTTTTCTACCACTTGCCAGTGGATAGGCTCGATATAAGTCGCATCGGCCATTTCCGGGTCCGTCATGATAGTCGCCGGGTTTGAGTTCACCAGAATGACCCGGTAACCCTCTTCCTTCAGCGCTTTACAGGCCTGAGCACCTGAATAGTCAAACTCACAGGCCTGACCGATGACGATTGGGCCTGCGCCCAGGATTAAAATACTTTTAAGGTCGGTACGTTTTGGCATAGCTCTGTCAATCCTGGCTTATTTGGCGTTTCGCTGTTGCATCAGTGTGATGAAGTGGTCAAACAGTTCGCTGGCTTCATGCGGGCCCGGGCTGGCTTCCGGGTGGCCCTGAAAGCTGAACGCCGGTTTGTCAGTGCGGTGAATGCCCTGCAGCGAACCATCAAACAGTGACTTGTGCGTGGCGCGTAAATTGGCCGGCAGCGTCGCTTCATCAACGGCAAAGCCGTGGTTTTGCGCAGTGATCAGCACTTTTTTGCTGTCGAGGTTCTGCACCGGGTGATTACCACCATGGTGGCCAAACTTCATCTTCAATGTTTTTGCACCACTGGCGAGCGCCAACAGCTGATGACCCAGACAGATACCAAACACCGGGATATCAGTTTCGAGGAAAGTTTTAATCGCTTCAATGGCATAAGTACAAGGTGCCGGGTCGCCAGGGCCATTCGACAGGAAGATGCCATCCGGATTCAGTGCTAAAACATCTGCAGCAGATGTTTGCGCCGGAACCACTGTTAAGCGGCAGCCACGGTCAACCAACATACGCAAAATATTGCGTTTCACACCGAAATCGTAGGCAACGACGTGAAATGCCGACTCAGGTGCGGCACGGTGGCCTTCGCCCAGTGCCCAGCTTCCTTCGCTGAAGCTGTATGGCACTTTGACCGTCACTTCTTTGGCTAAATCCATGCCAGACAAACCTGGGAAGTTACGCGCCAGTTCCAGTGCTTTGGCTTCATCGATATCGCCAGCCATCAGGCAGCCGTTCTGCGCGCCTTTTTCCCGCAGGATGCGCGTCAGTTTACGGGTATCGATATCGGCAATGCCGAGAACATTGTGATCTTTGAGGTATTGACTAAGGGAACGTTGATTGCGGAAATTTGAAGCGAGCAGTGGAAGGTCACGAATAATCAGGCCTTTAGCCCATACTCTGCCGGATTCCTCGTCTTCGTCATTGGTGCCGGTATTACCAATGTGGGGATAGGTCAATGTGACCATTTGTTCTGCATACGAAGGGTCGGTCAGGATCTCCTGATACCCGGTCATTGAAGTATTAAACACCACTTCACCAACCGACACACCTTCAGCGCCAATGGCTGTACCACGAAATACGGTGCCGTCTTCCAGTACGAGCAGGGCGGACTTAGTCAAGATAACCTCCAAACAGCAAAAAACGGGCGTAAAATGCTGCTGTTTTACCACCCGTTTTGACCCAGAAATTGTGTACTCAGTTCTGCCTAGGCAAACCTGCTTATTCTAGGCCATTTGCGCTCTTTGGTCTAACTATTTTTTGGATTATTGCGAAAATAACGACTTAATCACAAATTTGCGCTAAAAAAGCCAAAAATCTATGTTAAGTCAGCCAAACCCAATACTTGTTGCATAGAATAAAGTCCAACCTGTTGATTTTTCAACCACAAGGCTGCGCGTAGCGCACCTTGGGCGAACGTGTTGCGACTGGATGCTTTGTGAGTGATTTCCAGACGTTCCCCCAAGTCCGCAAAGAGTGCGGTATGGTCGCCGATGATGTCGCCGCCGCGCACAGTAGCAAAGCCGATAGTCTGTTGGTCACGCTCACCGGTGATGCCTTCACGGCCATACACTGCGCAGTCTTTTAAGTCCCGCCCTATGGCTTTGGCGATGCTATTGCCAATCGCCAATGCAGTGCCACTGGGGGCATCTTTTTTAAAGCGATGGTGAGCTTCAATGATTTCGATGTCGGCGCTCTGCCCCATCACCCGTGCAGCGGTTTGCACCAGATGCAGCAGCAAATTGACACCAACGCTCATATTTGGCGCCCAGACAATCGGAATTTGCCGGCTGGCCGCCTGCACTTCGGCATACTGCGCGTCGGTCAGACCCGTCACGCCAATCACCATGGCCTTGTTCGCCGCGACAGCCAGTTTAAGGTGAGCCAGCATCGCCTCCGGCATGGTGAAATCAACCCAGACATCGGCCTTTTCCACCGCAGCAAGGCTGGTTTGTGTCAGCGCCAGCTGCAATTTACCGCAACCCGCCAGTTCACCGGCATCTGTGTCGATAAGCTCAGAGCCAGCACGCACTGTAGCGGCAGTCAGGTTTAACTGTTGTTCTTTTGCCACTGTCACTAAAGCGCGGCCCATGCGGCCATTGGCGCCAAAGATGCCAATCGAAGTCATGTCTAGGTTCCTGTATCGCCAAAATGGCGGTCCAGACCGCCATATTTAAAAAAGTGGCTTATTAAAGCAAAAAATTGCCGGCGGCTCTAATCAAATTTGCGGCCTTGTTCTGTAAAAGCTGCGCAGACGCTTTAACTACGACTTCTGTCATTTTCAAAAAAAACGCACCCCGGAGGGTGCGTAAGTCAGACAACAACATGCACTCAGTCGGTGTGTCGGTCTGTTTAGTTGTAACGAGTCAGCAAAATTCGCCATTTATTTCAGCAAAGGCTGCAATTGCTCTTGTTGCGCCAGTAAATCCAGATATAACCGCAGCTGGTTTTCCGCGCGCTGTAAGTTGTGATTAGGCCTGTGCACGGCGAAATAACAATCACCGTTTAAGTGATCAGCCAAAAAGCGGATGCCGATCATCAGACACATCACCTTGGCACCGAGCCACAGGCTTTGCCGCTCAGCAGGCGTGATGATACCGGCAAGACCATGCAAATAGCCTTGCGCTAAGGCGGTAAAAATCTCCGGTCTGATACGTACCGCCGCCTGATTTAATGAATCTTCCGGCTCCGGCGAGCAGCAGGTACGTACCATATCGCCAAAATCAAACAGCCAATAACCCGGCATGCAGGTATCCAAATCGATAGCAGCAATACCACGCCCCTGCGAGTCGGAATACAACATGTTATTGATTTTAGTATCGTTGTGGCAAACCCGACGCGGCAGCTCTGCACAAACAGCTTCGAGTTCTGTCACCAGTGTGCGCTGCGACAGACAATAATTCAGTAAATCCTGACAGCCGGAAAGCCGGCCGGCTTTGTTCAGCACAGCAGCGTCTTCCAGCTGTTGGAAGCGAAAAACCAGATTATGAAAATCCGGGATCACCGTATGCAACTCATCGGCCGGGAAGTCAGCCAGTGCTGCAGCAAACTGGCCAAAGGTCAGTGCGGCGGCAAAAGCCTGCTCAGCGGTGTCGACCACTTCGATACTGCGGCCGCCGTCAATAAAGGCTAAGGCGCGTAAATCTGCCTGCTCACCGCTTAAATAACGGCCATCCAGCCGAGGCTGCTGGCGCAGGATCTGTAACGGATACTGGCCTTGTGCCTGTTTTTTTTCGAGATGCTGTTCAATCCGCAACGCATTGTCGACCAGTTGTTGTGGCGACGGGAAAATCTGCGTATTGATTTGCTGCAGAATGAGTCTTTTTTGCGAATTTTCAATCAAATAAGTCCGATTGATATGGCCATTGCCAAATAACCGGACAGAGGCATCCGGCGAAAACTGATAAGCCGCCAGCACATCGGCTGGCAATAACGACGACACCGCAGCAGCGGCAGATTCAACTGACATAGAACTTACCTGATTGACGGCCCACACAACGTTTGAGCAAGCCGACTATTGTGCTTGATTAGATTTTATTGTCAAAAAAACTGCCGAGCGCAGCCAAATCGGCCGGGTAAGTGATACCCCGCCAGGCTTCGGTCGAGACCATCACAGCAAGCGGCTGACCTTGCTGCAAGGCCTGGTCCACCGCAACAGGCAGATAAGACTCGGTTTTGTCGCCGGGACCGGCGTTGAAAAACTGCCGCAACTGTGTTTCCAGCCGAGTCAGCAAATTCGGAGTAAAACCCCAAATATTCATCGACACCAGCTGCTGGCCGGACAATGGCCGGCGTATGCCTTTGCCGTCGAGCCCACTGAACGCGCTATCTGTATCAGCCTGTATTTCGGTCCACTCAGCAACTTCCAGCAAACGTCCTGCCTCCACCTGACAACAACCGCGATTGACGCCACCATGCTCGGATAAAGTCAGCGCCAGCGGATAAGCCACCATGGCCCAGCTGTTAACTGAGACTGAAAAATGCTGCACTAACTTCAGCATCGCATCGGCGCCATAATAATCGTCGGCATTAATGACAATAAAAGGCTGCGTCAGCTGCCGGCGTGCCGCCCAGACCGCATGCGCCGTGCCCCAGGGTTTGGTTCTGGCGACAGCTGGCAAAACACAACCTGAAGGGATGTCATCGAGCTGCTGCACGACAAAATCAACGCGCAAATCAGCCGGTAATGTGGGCAACACCTGCTCGCTAAATAAGGTCTGTAAATTCTGCCGGATCACCAGCACCAGATGGCGGACACCAGCCTGATAAGCGTCCATCACGCTGAAATACAAGAGCGGCCGGCCGGTCTGACCGACAGTCGCCAGCTGCTTATCACCGCCAAAACGACTGCCCATGCCCCCGGCCAGCACTAATAATGAAACTGCTGCAGCCATTCCTGCTAGCCTCCTGCCCAAATAGCACAACGCCGGCAGAGCCGGCGCTTATTAACACTTTCACAACAATGTACCATAGTTCTTACGACATCGTCAGCGGACCAGCGGCGGCCAGATGGCAAGAACTATTAGCTGGCAAATGCTCAGAGTGCCCGCTGCAGAATTTGCGCGACCACGTCAGGCGTGATATCGCCATGTTCGCCTAACCGCTCTGCTTTTAACTCGGTTAGTTTTGCCACAACCGCAGCTTTGGCATCGGCATTGATACCGTAATCAGCCAGTCTCGTCGGTACGCCCATTTGTTCAAAGAAAGCCCGGGTATGGCTGATGGTTTCATCAATCAACCGCTCTTCATCCTGATGTTGCAGGTTAAACACGCGGCGGCCGTATTGTAATAACTTCTCACGCTTTTGCTCGCGTTGCTGCTGCATCACGGCCGGCAGCACAATGGCCAGGGTCTGAGCGTGATCGAGACCATATAATGCGGTCAGCTGGTGGCCAATCATATGGGTTGACCAGTCCTGCGGCACACCAACGCCAATCAGGCCATTGAGTGCCATAGTCGCAGTCCACATCAGATTGGCGCGGATGTTGTAATCCTGCGGTGCAGCGATAGCTTTGGGGCCAAACTCCAGCAAAGTCAGCAATAAACCTTCGGCAAAGCGGTCCTGCACCGCCGCACCAACCGGATAAGTCAGATACTGTTCCATCACGTGGATGTAGGCATCGACCACACCGTTGGCAAGCTGTTTTGCCGGCAACGAATACGTCACTGTCGGGTCAAGCACGGCAAACTGCGGATAAACCAGCGGGCTGCCAAAAGACAATTTTTTTTGCGTCGCCTGTTTGGTGATAACGGCAAAGCCATTACTTTCAGAGCCGGTGGCCGGCAACGTCAGCACACAACCTAAAGCCACGGCTGCTTTTACCTTCGCCTGTTTACTCAGAATGTCCCAGCCCTCGCCGTCATAACGCGCCGCCGCAGCAATATATTTTGTGCCGTCGACCACACTGCCGCCACCGACTGCCAGCAGAAAATCAATCTGTTCGGCATGCACCAGTGCAACCGCTTTGCTCAATGTTTCATAACTTGGATTTGGCTCAATACCGCCGAATTCAAATACCGTAAAGTCCTTCAGCGCCGTTTTGACCTGGTCGTACACACCATTGTGTTTGATCGAGCCGCCACCATAAGTCATTAACACCCGGGCACCGGCAGGCACCAACTGGCGTAGTTGGTTGATTTGGCCTTCGCCAAATACAATGCGGGTCGGATTCTGGAAGGTAAAATTCAGCATAACGGGCTCCGGCAATGGTGGGACACTATAGAAAACTTCAAATCACTCCAGCGGATATGGTCGCGATGTGGCGTATTTCAAGGGAAAAGATTCGGCATTTGCGGCAAATTGCGGTAAAACATCGTTATAAGCAAGTCCTAATTCATATTGACAGGCCTTCTGGACGTCCTTATATTCCGCAAAATTATTAAAAACATAAAAGTAATTAAATTAACCAAGATTGCTCCGGTGTCAGACAGACACCGGCATTTGATACCGAGGTTTAGCATGTCCGGATCTGCCGTCGGCGCCAAACGGTCTCTGTTGCCGTTGTTGCTGTTTGTTTCGTTGTTTTTAGGCACTGGCCTCTACCTGCAAAGTCAGGGCGTGGCTTATGCGTTTTACCAGCTGCCTGGGCCTGTGGCGATACTGCCGGCCTTAGTGCTGGCCGTCTGGTTACACCGCGCGCCACTGACCGAATCGATAGATTTACTGGTCAAAGGTGCCGGTAACAGCAACATCATTACCATGTGTATTATCTATCTGCTGGCTGGCGCTTTTGCCACTGTCGCTCAGGCGACCGGCGGTGTGGACGCAGTGGTGAATGCCGGTTTAAGCCTGGTACCGGCCAGCCTGATTTTACCCGGTTTGTTTGTCATTTCTGCAATAGTCGCCACCGCCATGGGCACTTCAATGGGTACTATCGGCGCTTTGGCACCTATTGCGGTAGGCCTGTCACAACAAGCACAAATTGAACCGGCATTGATGGCGGGCGCTTTGTTAAGTGGCGCCATGTTTGGCGATAATTTATCAATTATCTCCGATACAACGATTGCGTCGACCCGCACCCAAGGCGCGGAAATGAAAGATAAATTCCGTGAAAACCTGAAAATTGCCACGCCTGCCGCTGTTTTGTCTGTTCTGTTATTTACTGGCCTTGCAACCACAGATCAGGTGATCGAAGCCAAAGCCTTCAGCTGGACTGGCGTACTGCCCTATGCCGCCATTTTAATTCTGGCGGTCGCCGGCATGAACGTTTTCGCAGTGTTATTACTCGGCATCGTGCTGGCAGCGCTGCAAGGCGTGTTTTTTGCTGATTATGCGGTGGCAAATCTCGGCAAAGATATTTTTAAAGGCTTTGGCAGCATGCAGGAGATTTTCCTGCTGTCGATGTTTGTCGGTGCTTTGGGCGAATTTGTTAAAGCCCAGGGCGGCCTTGCCTGGATCGCGGGTTTAATCGACGGCACAGCCAAACGTCTGCGACTGGCTGGCAACAAAGCGCAGCAGCTTGCGATCGCCGCACTGGTGTTTATCAGTAACCTTTGTATCGCCAACAACACAGTAGCCATTGTGCTGGCTGCCGATGTCAGCCGCGATTTGGCTGAACATCACGACATCAGCCCGAAACGCAGCGCCAGTCTGCTGGATATTTTCTCTTGTATCAGTCAGGGTCTGGTGCCTTATGGTGCGCAGGCGCTGTTACTCGGCGCCAGCTTCAGCCTGTCGCCATGGGATGTGGTGACGCAAAGTTACTACTGTCTGATCCTGCTGGTCGTTGCCCTCGGTGTGGTGCTGCTGCGGCCCGCACGCGGCCACTAACAGTTTTATCGTGCTTAAAGTAAAAATCCCGCAATTGCGGGATTTTTTATACGGAAATACAAGGATTTATTTATTACAGGCAGGTAAACCACCAATGGCTTTACGCTGCTGATATTCAGCATCTGCCTTCGGCATATTCTTTTGCAGCGCCTTGATGCGATTTTCCGGCACCGGGTGGCTGGATAAAATCTGTGGTGTACCACCGCTGCCTTGTTTCGCCATGTTTTGCCACAGCTTCACTGACTCCTCCGGTTTAAAGCCGGCTTTTGCCATCAGATCCAGACCAATTAAGTCAGCTTCTGATTCATGCACCCGGCTAAATGGCAAAATCACCCCGACCTGGGCGCCTAAACCAAAAGCGGTCGACAGTTCGGTTTTAAAGCGGGTATCCATCGCGCTGAGTGCTACGTCGGCCACGCCTAAAGTGGCCTGCACCGCCTGGTTGCTGGATAAACGCTCATTGGAATGACCAGACATCACGTGGGCGATTTCATGGCCAATGACTGCCGCCAGCTGATGCTGGTTTTCTGCAACCAGCAGCAAACCGGTGTATACGCCGACCTTGCCACCTGGCAGCGCAAAGGCATTGACCTGATCGCTGTCAAATACCACGATTTCCCAAGGGTTTTGCTGATACCTGGCAGGGGTGACGCTCAATACCTGCTTTGCCACGCACTGCACATACTGATTGGTTTTTTTGTCTTTACTGACCGGCGTTTTGGCTTTCAGATCTTCAAAGGTCTGAATGCCCATTTTATTGACCTGGGTTTGATCAAATAACATCAGTTGCGGCCGGCCGGTCGGTGACTCGGCACAGGCGGACAGGCCCAGCGCTAAAATCATCGTGGTCCAGAGCGTGGTTGGTTTTTTCATCAGAAATCCTGTTCGTTAAAACTGAAAATTGCCTGACAGCAGAAACAACACCGCCAGCAAGGCTGGCGGTGATTTTCAGGCAGACCGTTAACCGGTTAAATCGTCAAAGAATTTCTTCACCCCATCAAAGAAACCTTTGGATTTCGGTCTGTGCATGGCTTCGCTGTCACCGGCCCAGCTTTCATCAAGCTGACGCAGCAGATCTTTTTGCTTGTCAGACAAATTGACCGGCGTTTCGACCACCACTTTACAGACTAAATCACCCACGCCGCCACCGCGTACTGACTGCACGCCTTTACCGCGCAGACGGAACATTTTGTCGGTCTGGGTTTCGGCCGGGATCTTCAGTTTGACACGGCCATCCAACGTCGGCACATCGATTTCACCGCCCAGCGCAGCGATCGAGAAGCTGATTGGCACTTCACAGGCCAGATTATTGCCATCACGGACAAAAATCGGGTGATCTTTAACATGCACCTGCACATACAGGTCACCTGCCGGCGCGCCATGCATACCCGCCTCGCCTTCGCCGGTCAGCCGAATGCGATCGCCGGTGTCGACACCTGCCGGGATCTTCACTTTCAGCATCTTGGTCTTTTCGACGCGGCCTTCGCCATGACACTTCGGACATGGTTCCGGGATGATCTTGCCCCGGCCGTTACAGGTCGGACAGGTTTGCTGCACAGCAAAGAAACCCTGCCGCATCGTGACCTGACCATGGCCCTGACAGGTGCCACAAGTCTTGGCTGAAGTGCCTTTTTTCGCGCCTGAACCGTCACAGGTATCACAAGGCACCAGCGTCGGGACTTTGATCTCCAGCTCTTTGCCTTTAACCGCTTCTTCCAGACTCAGTTCGAGGTTGTAGCGTAAGTCAGAGCCGCGCTGCGCCCGCTGACCACCACCGCCACCACGCCGGCCACCACCGAAGATGTCGCCAAACACATCGCCGAAAATGTCACCAAAATCAGCACCGCCGCCGCCAAAACCACCGGCACCGCGGTTTGGATCGACGCCGGCATGACCATATTGATCATATGCGGCGCGTTTTTGCTCGTCGTTCAGGATCTCATAGGCTTCCTGAACTTCTTTGAATTTCTCTTCCATGGCTTTATCGCCCTGCGTACGATCAGGGTGATATTTCATCGCCTGGCGCTTATAAGCCTTTTTAATCTCTTTTTCGTCGGCGCCTTTGCTGACGCCCAACACTTCGTAATAATCACGCTTTGACATAATGCTGCTTCAACTGTTCAGGGTCAGCGGATAAACAAGCGACCGCCGGGGCGGTCGCTTTTACTGTTTAAAAGACCGCAGCTTAATGCTTTGGTCTTAGCAAGACAACGCTTACTTGTTGTCTTTGACTTCTTCAAACTCAGCATCGACCACATCGTCGTTGGCGTTTTTGGCATTGCCTGCCTCAGCGCCCGGATTATGTTGCTGGGCAACAGCCTGCAGTTTTTGTGCAGCCTGTACCAGCGCCTGAGTCTTGGCTTCGATTTCAGCTTTGTCGCTACCTTTGATCACGCTTTCCAGCGCGCTGATCGCAGCTTCAATCTCTTGTTTGTCATTAGTTGCCAGGTTGGCACCCGCTTCTTCCACCTGTTTACGAGTGGCGTGCACCAGTGCGTCGGCCTGGTTACGGGTCTGTACCAGCTCTTCGAACTTCTTGTCTTCTTCCGCGTTCAGCTCAGCGTCGCGAACCATGCGCTGGATTTCATCGTCAGTCAGACCTGAAGACGATTTAATCGTGATCTTCTGCTCTTTACCTGTGTCTTTGTCTTTCGCTGACACGTGCAGAATACCATCGGCATCCAGGTCAAACGTCACTTCGATTTGCGGCTCGCCACGACGACCCGGGCGAATACCTTCTAAGTTAAACTGACCCAGCGACTTGTTGGCAGACGCCTGCTTACGCTCACCCTGCAGCACGTGAATAGTTACGGCAGACTGGTTGTCTTCGGCAGTTGAGAAGGTTTGCGACTTCTTGGTTGGAATCGTCGTATTCTTCTCAATCAGCGCCGTCATCACGCTGCCCATGGTCTCGATACCCAGTGACAGTGGTGTCACGTCCAGCAGCAATACGTCAGTGACGTCACCGGACAGTACCGCGCCCTGGATAGCAGCACCAACGGCAACCGCTTCGTCCGGGTTGACGTCTTTACGTGGCTCTTTGCCGAAGAACGCCGTCACCGCTTCCTGTACTTTTGGCATCCGGGTCTGACCGCCCACCAGAATGATGTCGTCGATGTCACCGACTGACAGATCCGCATCTTTCAACGCTTGTTTCAGCGGCTCCATAGTCCGGCTGATCAGGTCTTCTACCAGCGCTTCCAGTTTGGCACGTGTCACTTTGATGTTCAGGTGTTTTGGACCTGTGGCATCCGCAGTGATGTAAGGTAAATTCACTTCAGTCTGAGAAGCAGAAGACAGCTCGATTTTGGCTTTTTCTGCTGATTCTTTCAGACGTTGCATCGCCAGCGGGTCGTTCCGCAGGTCAATGCCCTGTTCTTTTTTGAACTCGTCGACCAGATAGTTGATCAGACGTGAGTCAAAGTCTTCACCACCTAAGTGGGTGTCACCATTGGTCGACAGTACTTCGAAGGTTTGCTCGCCATCGACATCATCGATTTCGATGATTGAGATATCGAAAGTACCACCACCTAAGTCATACACCGCAATTTTGGTGTCGCCTTTTTTCTTGTCCATACCATAAGCCAGCGCCGCAGCAGTTGGCTCGTTGATGATACGTTTGACTTCCAGGCCCGCGATACGACCGGCGTCTTTGGTTGCCTGACGCTGCGCGTCGTTGAAGTAAGCTGGTACTGTGATAACCGCTTCAGTCACTGGCTCACCCAAGTAATCTTCGGCAGTTTTCTTCATCTTTTTCAGCACTTCCGCAGAAATTTGCGGTGCGGCTAATTTTTTGCCTTTGACTTCAACCCAAGCGTCACCATTATCAGCACGGGTGATTTGGTAAGGCATGATTTTGATATCACGCTGTACTTCGGCGTCTTCAAAGCGACGACCGATCAGACGTTTGATTGCAAACAAAGTATTTTTCGGGTTGGTGACGGCCTGACGTTTTGCCGGCTGACCGACCAGAACTTCACCATCTTCGGCATACGCGATGATCGATGGTGTCGTGCGGGCGCCTTCAGCGTTTTCAATCACGCGAGGCTGGTCGCCGTCCAGGATTGCCACACAGCTGTTAGTTGTACCTAAGTCAATACCAATAATTCTGCCCATAATTTACTCCGCTCTATAATTTGGAACAATTTCATTGTGTTGACCAGTTAATGGGGTTTACCCCTGATCGATTCAAGGTTATTCCAACAAAAATTTTCATTTTTCTGCGCTTAACGGGGCAAAACAGCGGGTAAAAGCGGGAACTTCGGCCAAACCGCAGAGTCGGTTAATCTGTCACTGCGGAATTTTCGTACCCAAGGCCAACCAGCACCGGTATAATCGGCGCATTGTTCTTACGGAGACACTCAGCATGCCATTACTCGACAGCTTTACCGTTGACCACACCATCATGAAAGCACCCGCCGTGCGCGTCGCGAAAAAAATGACCACACCAAAAGGCGACGACATCACTGTGTTTGACCTGCGTTTTTGCGTGCCAAACCAGGAAATTCTGTCAGAAAAAGGCATCCACACACTCGAGCATTTATTCGCCGGTTTTATGCGCGACCATTTAAACGGCAACGGCGTTGAAATTATCGATATATCACCGATGGGCTGTCGCACCGGCTTTTATATGAGCCTGATTGGTACGCCCGATGAAGCGCGTGTTGCTAAAGCCTGGCAAGCGGCCATGAACGACGTGCTGCAGGTGCAGGACCAGAATAAAATCCCTGAGCTGAACGTCTATCAATGCGGCACTTATGAGATGCATTCACTGGAAGAAGCCCGTCAAATCGCGCAGAACATTATCGACCGCGGTGTAGGCATTAACCGCAACGACGAACTGACGCTGGCGCCAGAGTTTTTAAACCACTAGTTCAGTAAGTCATTATTGAAAAACGCCACGACAGTGGCGTTTTTGTTTTCAGGCGCGGCGCAAATTGTCCTGTAACAGCTGGCGCAGTGCCGACGGCTGTTTGGCACGGGTGGCGGAAGTCGCGTAGTAATTTGACGTATCGTTTTTCACCCGGTTTAAGATCACGCCACCAATATTAACGCCCGATTGCGACAACAAATCCATCTTGGCGGCAAAATCTACCAGCGGTGTTTTCTTCACATCGACCACCAGTTCAAGCTTACCAACACATTTAGCGACCACCATCGCATCAGACACCGATAATATCGGCGGGCATTCGATAATGACCCGGTCGTATTTTTTCGCCAGCACTTTAAGTACGGCATCAAAGCGCGGCATCGACAAAAACAGCAGCGGGTTCATTGGCCGGATGCCGGACGGCAGCACGTCGGCATTGAGTTCCTTGCTGTAAAACACACATTGCTCAAAGGTATGGGTTTTAGCCAGCAAGTTGGTTAAACCGGGTCGGTGTGGATTTTCGCCAAGCGCTTCGGCAAGCGCCGGAAAACGCAAATCAGCGTCGATAATAATCACCCGCTCCAGCTCGGAAAATGACTTGGCAAGCTGCAGACAAATACTGGATTTACCTTCGTTTGGTGATATCGAGGTTAATGCCAGCAGGCGCTGGGTACTGAGTTGTTTATCCAGCAAAATATTGGTGCGTAACGAACGGATATATTCCTGATACAAAGTGTATTGCTTGCCGGATTGCTGGATCACCGGCAGATTGCGGTCAATGCCTTTGATGCGGATTTGTGGCACCACACCGAGCAATTTATAACCATAACGGCTGGCAATATGCCGATACTTTGACGTCACATCAGCAAAAAAATGCAGACAGAGCACTAAAAACACTGCACTGATCACACCTAATACTAAAGCCGCCACCGATAACAACAAGCGCTTAGGTCCAATCGGTTTCACCGGCACTATCGCCGGGTCGACCACAAAGATGCTCGAGGTTTTATTGATGTCTTTCATCAGCTCGGTTTCTTTCATTTTGTCGGACAAAGTCGTCAGCAAATGCAGATTGGCCTGAATTTCTGCTTCGAGCTTTTTATGAGTCTGGCCAACACCAACCAGCTGTTCCAGTCGCGCGGTTGCCGCCTCAGCCTTGGTGCTGGTTTCCTGTAAATTGCGCTGCAAATCACGCTGGCGGATTTGCAGATTTGCGGCGAGCTTGTTCACCTCGCCGTTCAGCTGCTGGCTGACCACTTCAATTTTACGGTTGGCTGCAATATAACGCGGATGTTTCTCCAGATAACTGAGTCGCAGCTGGGCAAAATCAGCCTGTAGCATCGACAATTGTTGTTGCAACGCCGCAATCACCGGTACTGCCGCCACCTCAGGGATGGTGATAAGCGCCGGGTAATTCTGACCGGATTGCTGAATTTTACTGAGTAATACGGCCAGCTCGTCCGATTGCTTTTGCAACTGGCGGCGCTCGCTGAACAGCTGGGCTATTTCCTGCTTACTAAGCTCAATATCACTGCTGATATCAATAATATTACGTTCCTGGCGGAACTGCTGCAGCTTCAGTTCCGATTCGGTCAGCTTGGCTTTGACATCTTCAACCCGTTGTTTGATCCAGTCACTGGCCTGATGATTATGCTGCTGCATCAGCCCGGACTGATAATTCATAAAATGGCTGGCGACCTGATTGACAATTTCGGCCGCGATATAGGGGTTGTTGTGGCTGAATGAGATTTGCAATAAGGTGGTTTTTGGCACGGCTTGTACTGCCAACCCAGCCAATAATGCGGCGACGTCATCACGGCGCCGGTCGTCGGGGATACCCAGCTCCAGGTCTGCTGGCAGCGCTTTGACCACGTCCTGGACAAACTGAGTCGACGTCAGCAATTTAATCTGGGTGTCCAGCTCTTCATTGCCACCGCTCATGCCGGGAATAAGCGACTGTAACGGGTTTGCCGCCAGTACACTTTTAACCATCAGGGTGGTTTCTGCCCGATACATCGAAGGTAACTGTGCGACAAAAGCGGTGACTAAGGCAAAAATCACTGAGCTTATCAGCACAATCAACCAGCGCCGCGCCGACAAAATAGCCAGAATGACGCCAAGTTCAATCACGTCACTGGCTGGCGGTGCACTGCGCTGCAGTTCAGCTTGCATCAGAAGAAACTCTTATCAATCTTGATCACATCACCAGGCAGGATGACGGTATCAGCTTCAGCTTTGAAGGTCGTTTTGTCAGAGCCGCGCTGAATGTGCCATGCACTGCGCGAGGCACGGTCTAATAAACCGCCGGATAACGCAATAGCCTGCTCCAGCGTGATGTCGGGCTGATAATCGTAACTGCCGGGATTTCGGACTTCACCGTAAATAAAAAACGGCCGGTAACTGTCGATAGTGATGGACACACTGGGCGAGACCAGATAACCGTCCTTTAGCCGCTGCTCCAGGTATTCTTTGGCGCTTTGCTGGGTGTGACCGGTCATTCTGATGCTGCCCAGTAACGGCATATCAATGTAACCCTGCTGGCTGATTTCAGCGGTCACAGCTAAATCCGGCTCCTGATACACGCTGATTTTCAGCGCATCGCCCGGGCCAAACTTATAGCTCTGTAAACCGGCGGTCTGCGCAGACCCGGCCAGCACAATGCCTGGCAAAACCAGCAGGCATAACAGCAACAAACGCGAGATCACCATGCCCAGCTCACTTGTGCAGTAAATTCCAGCCGGTTGCGGTCTGGTTGCTGTTCACGGCTTTGCTGTACCTGACTGACCTGCAGCAAGCTGCACCATTGCTGTGCCCACTGCCATTGCCAGCTGGCACTGATAGCATCACGGGTACGACGGTAATTGCTCTGATCCAGCCGACTGTTCAGACGGCTGATTTGTGCAGCAAACTGATGGGATTGGTCATATTGCCAGCGCACGGCGGCCAGATGCTCAGTATCGAGCTGAGAAATACTTTGACTGGCATAAGATAAAACGGAACGCCGGCCACTTTGCAGTTCTAACTGCCAGCGGCTGTCCAGCTGCCAGAGGTTATTCAGCTGCCAATAGCTCCCGGCGGTGTCGTCCAGTTGCTGGCCGGCAAAACTGCGTACAAACCGGCCGCCGGTCAGGCGGAAATACTGCTGGCCAGTCCACTGCACCGCGACACCAGCACCATATTGATTCACATCGGAATCACGCTGATTTTGCTGCTCCTGACGGCGGGCAACATCCAGCACCAGCGCGACATTTTCGTTGACTTTATGGCTGTAATTAATAGCGGCCATGTCGCTGTCCTGCTGCGAATACAGCTGGTCTTGTACTTTTTGCCGGCGCCGTTCAGTGGCAATTTTAACCTGCAGATTTTGGATATCCGGCGCCCGGCCAAAGCTCAGCGACGCCTGCATACCCTGCTGGGTTTCATCCAGCACCCCGGCTTCAGGACTGAGAAATTCGCCTGCAGCATCGCCAGCTAAAAATTGCTGCTTATTCAGCGTAGCCTGCAATGACAAATCAGTGTGCGGTGTCAGAAATAAACGCAATTCAGGCTGAAGCTGATACAAAGTGGCATCCAGCGCAGTATTGTCGAGGTATTGCCGGCGTTGTACCTGCAGCGGCCACTGCACGCCAAAGCCTTCAAACAACCCGAGCCAGTCCCAATTGAGACCGGCGTAAAGCCTTTGGTCATGCTGTTGCAATGCTGCGGTATTAAATAAATTGTTACTGCTTTGCACCCCGGCAATGGTGCTGACTTCGTGATGGGCTTGTTCCCAGTCTGTGGCAGATGTCTGCGCTGAAGTGACGATAAAAAGAGATATAAATCCGGTTAAATACGACCTGTTCATGCAAAATGCTCTTGAAAAATAAAATATCCCTATCTTTGTTTTATTTTTCCCTTATCTGCATGGTAATGGAGAACGCGTAAAAAACAAAGCCTTTATACCGGTTCTGCAAATCAACACAGTGTAAACATAATGATCCACCTGACGGTGGTGGCGCAGGTGCTCACACGATCCGCCAGCATATAAAAAGGCCACAGTGCGCGAACTGTGGCCATACCGGGTCTGAGGTCTTATTCAGCGTTTAAATCCGAAATTGCGCCACCACCTGATTCAGTGCCGAGGCTGAATTGTCAAGCTGCCGGGCTTCACCGGTCAGTTCCTGTGCATGGCCGGCAGTATTATCAACCAGCGCAGTAATAGCAGTCAGACTGCGGTTGATATCCTCGGCAACTATCGTCTGCTGCTCAGTCGCGACTGCGATTTGTGTGCTTTGTTGCTGCACCACGACAATAGCGGCACTGATAGCCTGCAGCGACTGTTGCATGGCGCGGGCCCGCTCAGCACTGATTTCGGTCTGACTGCGGCCTTGCTGCATCGCCTCTTCTGCCTGCTTGGCGATCGATTGCAGTTTTTCCACCATGCGGCGGATATCGTCGGTACTTTCCCGGGTGCGCCCCGCCAGCGAACGCACTTCATCGGCCACAACAGCGAAGCCACGGCCCTGCTCACCGGTCCGCGCCGCCTCTATCGCCGCATTCAGCGCCAGCAGATTAGTCTGTTCAGCAATTGCTTTAATCACATCAACCACAGTACCGATATTTTCTGATTCTTTGGCAAGCCCAGTCACCACATCGACCGCCGAAAGCATAGTTTTATTCAACGCATCCATGTCGGCGACCGCAAGTTGCGACAACGTGGCGCCTTGCTGGCCGCGTTCATCCGCATCTGCCGCCGCCTGACTGGTGACTGAGCGTTACGACTGCTCTCCTGCACTGTGGCCGCCATTTCAGTCACAGCAGCCGACACCGAATCAATCTGCGATTTCTCGTGCTGAATTTCCTGATTGGTCAGTCCGACCACTTGATTGAGATGTTCACTGGATTGTTTGACCTGCTCGGCTTGCAGCTGCGTTTGCGCCAGCGATTGGCGTAGCTTACTGACAAAAGTATTAAAATGCCGGGCGAGCGCGCCTACTTCGTCTTGTGCTGCGATATCAATACGTCGGGTTAAATCACCCTCGCCACTGGCAATGTCTTGCATTGCACTGGTCAGTTGCTGCAACGGCTTAGTGATCACACTGGTCGTCAGCATAATACTGCAGGTGATTAAGGCCAGGATCAGCAAAGCGCCGGTACTGCCGAAACGATGCCTGTCGTGAAATCCGCCGACGGAGAGCCGACAAAAAACTTATTATGTTTCATCGTTTCGATATACCAAGGGCGCTGGCTGGCAAAATAACCTTTGTCTATCACTCCTTTATCAGGTCCTTCCACATCGACCCCGGTTCTGGAATCTTCGCGAAAATATTCGTCGGAACGGGTTAAGGCGAAAAACGCTGACAAGATATTGGCATCACCACCACTAATGGTTTTAAAAGTCGCGTTGATTTGTGAATAGCCGGCAGCAGTCGCAAGCTCAGTGCCGCGGCCCGGATAACTGACAAACCACTGCTGGAACTGCGGATTGTGCAAGAACGTTTTGGCAACCTGAGCATATTCGGCAAAAAACTGGCCAACGGACACCGCTTCTTTTTGCATCAGACTTTGCGCTTCGGCCTGAACCTGAGCTCTGGTCTGTGCGGCAATTTGCTGGATCACCAACAGCGCAGCAACCGCCAGTAACACGGCTGTTGAACCGCCCACCGCCAACAGAATTTTCTTTTTTATCGATGTTATTTTTTGATACAACATAATTCCCCCAAACATGTGCGGGCCCATCAAATCACAACATCACGCAAATCCAGCCGCTGGCCAATATCAGTTAAATTTATGATATATATGGATTTATCTAATTAAGCAGCGACTGATTTGCACTATCGCAGCGCAAAATACGACGAACAATGCGCCAAACCGCCTACTCATTGCGGCAAGCCCGAGTCTGTAGCACTACAAAGGTGCAACGTTGAAGCCTGTTGAACTGAATGAGCGCAAGCTCCTCGGCATAAAACGCGCTCACCGACGACATTAAAAGTTTAGGGAGTGCAGTGGAGGCAGCTTTATCTGGTCCCGAAGGGATTTTTGCCCGGACGGCAAAACACAAAAACGCCGGGAGCGTTTGACACTCGCGACATCCATGCCGCTCGCCTATCGGCAGCTTTGCTGTGCAAAACGGCTATCCTGCCGTTTTGTGGACAGCTTTAGCTGGTCCCGCAGGGATTTTTGCCAGGATGGCAAAAACAAAAAAACCTGCACTAAGCAGGTTTAATGGGTGAAAACGGATCAAAGCAAGCCAACAATTTGGCTTGCGCCGTTTTCACGCCTGTTGCTCTGCAACAGGCCGGAGGACGCAGGAGGATTACAGCTGGCTGCGCCAGCTGCCCTTCGGGTCGCGCTTCGCGCGCTCGGTCGGCAAAGCCGACACGTCGAACCGTGAGACCGGGATCTCAGCACGCCAACAGTTTGGCGTGCTGCCGGCTGAACACGACAAGCTCCGCGAGGAGAGAGGTTCTTACCGCCTTCGTCTTCAGTCTTTAATTCAGGTACTAATCAGATACAAAAAAACCTGCACTAAGCAGGTTTAATGGCGGACGCAGGAGGATTCGAACCTCCGACCGCTCGGTTCGTAGCCGAGTACTCTATCCAGCTGAGCTATGCGTCCGGTGAGTATGTCTTGCGACAGGTCTTACATTTTACAGTCTTGCTTGCAGTGCCAGTGTTTCAGATGGCGGACGCAGGAGGATTCGAACCTCCGACCGCTCGGTTCGTAGCCGAGTACTCTAT
>SSFI01000025.1 GCA_008015325.1 Rheinheimera sp. | reverse complement strand
TCCATCGGGTGAATAGTGATAAACCAGAAATGCGCGATGCCGGCGCGCAGCAACGGGTCTAAATCGTTACTTTCTCTTGAGCGGTTAAACCAGTCAATAAAGCACTGCAGTTCGCGCTCTAACACCTGCCGGGGGGGCGCTTCGAAATGTACTTTAGGCTTGTCTACACGGCCGGAAACAACCTGCATCGGTTCATCACCCCGCAGCTGACCACCCTGCACTCGCTGCACCAGTGAACTGTCAGACGGGAACAACCAGGCATGCCATTGCAATAAGCGCTCTAAAGTTAACGGTTGCTGCCAGTTGCCAATTGCATCGGTCACCATAGCGGCAAGGCCATCAGATTGCAGCGTTGTTGCATATGGCTGCGGCTCTGCGATACCAAGCTTACGGGCCAAAGACGATCGCACCACACTGTGATTCAGTTTCTCGCCTTCAATAGCGCTGGACGTGAGGACATTTGCCAGCATGGTATCAAGAGCAGCTTCCTCGTTAGCCTGCACACCCATTTTACCCAGCAGTAACCCTTGCAAAAAATGCAGCTCACGTAACATCGGCGACAGTTCAGCCAGATCATAACGAAAGGCCGGCGATACCTCTTGCTGACGGCCAGGCCAGTCCGGTTGTTGCCAGATCCACATAGACAGGACTCCTGCTGATTGAGGGGAATGACACCGTTAATCTAATCAATTAATGAGGTGAATGGCAAATCTATTCACCTCAACCAATAGAACACTGGTAAACAAAGCTGTGCTCGCGGCCATGTAGCGGCCTTTTCTTGTGCAAGCGGAGTAATTTTTCCCACTTAAGTCAAACCAAATATCGATGCATTTATCGATGCATTTATTGATGCATGAAATAGTGCAATGACTGTGCTAATCTCACATAAATCAATGTATATATGTGTATTATCGAAATAATGACCAGCTCAATTATCGATGCAATTATTGAACTTTTACGCCGCAATCCGGCTAGTTCCACTGAACTCGCCAGCTTCTGTGGTTGTGATCGCTCGACTATAACCCGCCAACTGAAACTGCTCGAAGCAAAGCTCGTGACGACCGGCCGTGCACGCGCTACCCGTTATTATCTGCGGCGGGGCGCTGATGCCGATACGGCACTTTATCGGGTGGCTGAAACTGGCCATGCTGCGCTTTTTGGCTCTTTGATTGCCGTGATGCCGCATGGCTACGTCGTGAAAACAGCTGGGGAGACTGATGATTGCTTTTACGATGATTTACCGTGGTGGTTGCAAGACTTACGACCACAGGGGTTTCTGGGCAGAAACCTGGCCAAGGCGCTGTTTAGTCAGGGGATTGTTGCTACTGACGATATCGACTATTGGCAAGACAAGGATATTTTTAATGCGCTGCTGCATGCCAAAGGGGATTCACCTGGTAACTTATTGCTGGGTAGTTTGAGCTATCAGCAATGGCTGCAACATCAGCCTGCAATGGTGTCCGAAGCTGACTTTGTCAAACTGGCGACAGATGCGATGGCCGGCGAGGTTGTCGGCTCCTCGGCCGGTGGCGAACAACCGAAGTTCTGCGCCTTTGTTGATGGAGCCCATCGGTTGGTCAAATTTACCGAACCCGCGACTAACGCCAACAGTCAGCGCTGGGCTGATTTGTTACTGGCCGAGCACCTTGCGTTGACGACGCTGGCGGATTTTGCGATTGCAGCAACCCACTCCAAGATTGTCAAACTGGAACAACGTGCCTTCTTAAGCTGCGAGCGATTCGACCGCGTGGGCGCATTCGGACGCAAAGGTTTGGTCTCCTTGCGGATGGTTGACATGCAATTTGTTGGTAAGCCAGCAGAATGGCCGGTGATTGCGCAGCAGCTGTTGCAAGATAAACGCATTACGGCACAAGACGCAGCAACTATTGCGGTTGTTTGGTGTTTTGGCCGTCTCATTGCAAACACTGATATGCACACCGGCAACCTGTCATTTTATTATGCGGGTGATAACGAGCTGAAGTTGGCCCCGATTTATGACATGTTGCCGATGGCATTTGCTCCTTTACGCAGTGGTGCGATGGCTTCCAGCCATACCTTCACCATTTCGCCTGTCACCGAGGGTAAGCACTGGCGCCAGGCTTATCCGATGGCCGAGCGGTTTTGGCGCCAATTAGCAGAGCATGCCGATGCCTCGGCTGAGTTCAGAGGGATTGCCCAATCGATGCTACTTGAACTGCAAAATAAAAAACAGCTGATTGACCGGATGGCTTAAGAAAGTATCTAGACAAACACGGTCGTCACGTTAGTTTGTACCCCATCGCCTTGTAACTTCTCTCCCTCTTTGCGTACATCCGTTGCAGCATCGAGAAATTGCAATCGACATAGTCATGAATGATGACCAATGTTTTGCCTTCAACCTCTCGATGGATCCGGCCGGCGTACTGCGCTAAAGCGCCTTTCCAAGCGATCGGCATCGCCAGAAATAGCGTGTCCAGCCTCGGTAAATCAAAACCTTCACCGACATATTTTCCGGTTGCCACCACCACTTTGGCGGTCAGTAAACCCTCATTAGTGCTTTTGCGTTCAGCTGCTTTCATTGCGCCGGTCAAGACAACAGACTTGATACCTTGCTCTTGCAGCAACTGGTGAATGATCTGGGCATGTTCCCGGCGCTCGGTCAACACCAGCGGATGCCGGCTATCGTTCACACTTTGCACCACATCCGCCACAATTCTTAGCGTACTGTGTTCGCTTTCCATAATCTCGCGATACACATCGGTTATTTTGCTCCGCTCATCAGCTGCCAACACTTTTAGTGGTTTTGCGTCGAACAATTGATGGACCCGGACTTCCTGCTCAAATTGCGCTTCCGCCTGCGGCTTTACTCTGTGCCTGATGGGTCCAGCTGCCATGAAAATGATCTTTTGATGACCATCTTGCCTGTCCGGTGTTGCAGTCAGCCCCAGCACGTATTTCGCCCGAACTTCGTTGAGCACCATCTCAAATCGAGGTGCAGAGACATGATGGCATTCATCGACAATGACCTGACCATAATCCTGCACCAAAGGCAGCACTGTGTTGTCTTTTAAATTGATCAAACTCTGATAAGTCGCGATATCAATAACAAAGGTCGGCTTCTTCTTCCCGCCACCAACTACGCCAACTTCTGTATCTGGCAAAAATGCCTGAAGACGCTCTCTCCACTGGTCAAGTAGCTGGCGACTATGCACTAAAATTAACGTATTCACTTTACGTTTCACGATGATCCCGATCGCCGTCACCGTTTTTCCGAACGCAGTGGGGGCATGCAAAGTCCCATTATCATGCTTTGTCATGTCTTTAACCGCCGCTTGCTGGTTCTGACGTAAGGTCATCAGCGGTTTTAAACCCACCAGCTTTTTGCCTGCAGTCCTTTTGTCATCAATTTGCGCCCTGATGCCGCATTCGCTGAGTAAAGTTAATACATCATCCAGACAACCGCGTGGTAAAGAGAGATATCCCTGCTCAATCCGTGCACAGGAAATAAATCTGGGGATCCCGTGGGTCGAAAACCGTAACCCTTGCGTTTTAAAAAACACCGGGTTGGAGAAACTGGCTAATCGTCGTAGCCGGGCAGCCAATTCGGTTGGTATGGTGCTGAGCTCGAGGTAGAGCCGATCTGCCAGCGTTAAAGTGACATGCGTTGGCACATCTTGCAGCAATAAAGGAGCCTGTTTTGCGGTGAGCTCCCACGGCGGTCTTTGCAGTATGCCGTTTTGCTCTTTTAGCAATTGGGGACCCGGCGAAATCCGACTGAGCAACTGACTTAATTCCTTTGCGTTTAGACGCTGCATTTGCCCCAGAAATTGCCATTGGTCACCGATTAAATTCAAATCGCTGTCAACAAAGGAACTATTGCCGTTGATACGGGCTTCTCGCTGCAAAGGCAGCGCAATCAAATTACCAAAGCCACCTTCGGGCAAAATATCCTGGTTGGGAAAAAGTCTGTCGTAAGAATCAAATGACAGATGAGGAAAGATTTCCATCGCTTTATCCAGCAAGCCAAAGCCCAACAAACGAGCTTCGGCTGCCGGCACTTTATCATCGAAAAAAATCCACAAATGTGCACCAAGACCTGAGCGGGAAATCTCAATAGCATGCGGGACGTTTAACTGCACACAAGCTTTGGATAAGGCTTTTACTTCTTCTTGCCAGTTACCTTTGTCAAAATCGGCCGCCAGCAGGTAACAACTATTATCATTCAGCAAAGGATACAGACCAACAACCTGTTGCCCCGCCAAATGACGATACAGTACCTGATCGGTTAACTCGCTAAATTGACGGTGTTGGCATTCCTGACACTTAATTCTTGGTTTGTGACAAATACCCTGAACCCACTCATTGTTACAAGCGACAGCGTAACCACTCTTGCCTTGTTGATTTTGCCAACGGTTGGCAAAAATATCGTGCCGGCCCCGAAACAAACTGCGAAAAATCGCAATTTTTTCGCTTGGTGACAAAGAAGAGTTTATCTGAGTGTTGGGCTTTGCTTTTTGCAAAGCATCTCGTCGTGCTCACAGGGATAGTCGTTCATTTTCAAGCTCTGCCAATCTGGCATCGATTGCCGAGACGGAGTCAAAGGATTCCATGGCGAAATGGGGTTGTGTCATTGGTAATGCGGACCCTTTGCATCAGAGGATATCTTCGATATGACAGCAGGTTGCTGGACGACTATTGTGACCCTTGCACCTTGTAACGACAAGGTTCTACAGCCCACCATCGTTCACGCAAATTACCATTCGCTCATTCCATCAATTTTATTACCCAAACTGATTGCTCATCATGTTATGGCCGTAACTATCAGCGCACATGAGTTATAGGCTTACTCAGGCGACGGAATGCGGCACCACCACTAGAAGAGTTCAGGTCTTTCAGTCGACACATTGCGGCATCAGGTTTAGAATCACAATCAGACCAAGCTGATGGGGAACACAATGGAAAATAAACTAGCAAAGTATGGTGTAAATGAGCCTGTTAATCGCCCCAAGATTAAACCGACAAAACAGCTGGATTTAACAACTCCAGAAGGACAACGGTTGGTCTATTCAGAAGCTAGGCTGATCCTGACTCAACATAAGAACACTTTCAAACGCCTGGCTTCCATGTAATGCAACTTATAACCGCAACCTGGTTTGCAAATCGGCCGGCGACACATAGCCTACCTCTTTGCCTTTTTTACTTTTAGTTGGCATCAACAAGTCTGCGTCGACTAAACCGTTCAAATAACTTCGCGCAGTGTTTTCAGTGATATCAAACTCACCGGCAACCTGCTTGGCGGTAAATACTTTCCCCGGTTGCTTCAATGCATCTTTGAGCAGATCAAGCTGGCCACGTTTTAGCTTGTGAGAAATCGGGCTTTTCTCAACCCACTGCATAAAGTGATAGAAATCTGCTTTTTTAGTCTCGATGTGCTCACGCAGTGCATCAACCGCTTTGATGATCACATCTACCTGGTGATATACAAAATAGGTCAGGTCGAAATCATCGGTTTCGGTGTAAATATAAGCAGTGTCATAATCGCTGCGTCTTTCTTTGATGAGCTTACTAATCGACACAAACTCAAACAGCCAATAGCCAGCACGCAGCATATACCAGTAGAACAAGGCCCTCGCCGTTCTGCCGTTACCGTCGCCAAATGGATGGATATAGCCAATCATGAAATGCAAAATGATGGCTTTAATCACCGGATGAATAAAGTTGCTGGAGCTGTCCGCAAGATGATTTTCGTTGGCAAATTCACACAGCGCTTTCAGCCGGTCTTTGAGCGTGGTGTAACACGGGGGCGTATGAGCGACTTCATTATAGATATTCCGTACATCAATCTCGTTGTCTTGTCTCAGCTCGCCCGGCTTTGCCTCGTTATCAATGGCATTAAAAGTAGCAATCTGATGTAACTCTAAAATCAGTTCAATCGAAAGCGGTTCATCCTTTTTTTCTAACGCTTTTTTCATCAACAGATAATTGTTGAAAATCATCTGTTCCGATTTATCTTTGGGCTTTCTGCTGGTTGCCAACATTTCTTTCGCAACAGCCCGGGTAGTCGACGCCCCTTCCAATTGAGAGGACGTGATGGCTTCTTCCATCATCAGACTTTTTACCAAATATCTGTCTTTTTCTCTGGCAGTGATAAATGTGCCGTCACCAATCGCCTGACCACCACCGGTGGTTTTGTCGATATGATGTAGTTTCGCGAACAAAGACTCGGGTACGCAGTAACTGAAACACTGGCCCTCTTTGTCAGCCTGAAGTAACGGCAGCGCTTTTAAGATGGCCTTTCTGGCAAACTTGGTGGCGATCCAGGCGGTATCTTCCGAAATACCCTTTGGCACCCGCCACATGAACTTATCCCAATGCAGGTAGAGCCCTTCCTCGTTGGTGGCGCCAAACTTACCAAACAAAGAAAAATACTCAGCCGCTGGGGCGCTTTGCAACAGCGCTTCCATTGGTTTGGGGACTCTTACCCTGGCCATCATCTCACCTTAAACACAATTTATTTTATTTGAGTTTATTTAGACAATTAAACAAGTCAACGCAAATTTTAATTTTTACGTTTAAAAGGCAGAGAACCTGCTTTTCCTTTGCACTTACTCCTGTTACGACTTAGACTTGCGGTTAATTGCCGCTCTGGCGTCTTCGAATTCTGGCAGAAAGTGGTCTTGCCAAACTCTGAGCCAAATTTCCAACAATAGGTTTTTGCTAAATGCATTCGACAGCATCAAATCAAGGTTATGAAAGGTTCATCGCCTTTCTCAAAGCAAACCAGGTGACTGATGTAACCGCGTTCATCAAAAAATTGGTTCCAAGTCAGCCTGACACCAAAGATCTTCTTACACAGGTGCAGTGTTTAAAAAATTGGCTTGATGAGTTCCGGCCGCTGGCTGCGGATGTGGTGTGGGAATTAAAGAAACGGTTCGATACTCGATTCACATTCAACAGTAATGCGATTGAAGGCAATACATTAACAATGAGTGAAACCGAGTTAGTCCTGGAAAAAGGCATTACGGTAGGTGGAAAAACCTTACTCGAGCACCTGGAGGTTATCGGACATAAAGAAGCCATCGATTTTATCGAAGCTCTGGCGGGTCAAAACCAACCCATTTCTGAGCGCGAAATTAAGGATATTCATCAGCTAGTGATGAAGGGAGCAGACCGGACAGAGGCAGGTGCTTATCGCACACTTGATGTCAGAGCTGCTGGCACTGGCCATCAGTACCCACCGCACTATCTGGTAGCAGAATTAATGACTGGTTTTATCAGTTGGCTAAATTCTGCAGATGCTTCTCAACTGACGCCACTGCAACTTGCATCAGAAGTTCACTATCGATTTGTAGCGATCCACCCTTTTAGAGACGGCAATGGCAGAACTGCTCGCTTGCTGATGAATCTTGTATTACTGCGTCTGGGATATCCCATTGTTGTGATCGCCAACAGCAGTCGAAGCGTCTACATCGATGCGCTGGTTTATGCTCAGGAATATCAGGATGACACCAGTAAGCTACTGACATTGGTGACAGAATCCTGCATTGAATCTCTCATTGAATATCTGGCCGTTGCCGCCACAGCAGGGTCCAGCAGAGGCAAAGCAGAGAAATTTTACGCCAGCATGTTGCAGCCATAGTCCTCACTTGGACTGCGCAAGTTAACTGGTGCTACTCCTGATGCCAAATGATGACGAATTCATTGCTATGCAAATTAAATTCTACGGGGATGTCATTCCTCTATCAGATCTTAAGATCAACCCCGCAGAGGTTGTTAGCCGGGCACATGACTCTCACCTCCCAATTCTGCTAACTAGCAGTGGAAGCGGCGTAGCTGTTTTGCAGGAGCTGGAAGATTATGAGAAAACCGCAGAGGAATTGAGGTTTGTGAAGGCGACCGTGCGCGGACTAGCTGAAGCTATAAAGGGAAGCACGGTATCTTTGGAGGAAGCCAGACAATCTTTTGGCATCAAGTAAATGGATTACGCATTTCAAAATCCGCAGCTGCGAAATAAATTGCAGCCTGAGCTAAGGCATTATTCACGATGCATGGTCCCGCATAGCAATAGGGATCTTGGCCAATCTAGAACTTATCGGGAATCGGTACTCTGTAGCTGCTTGAGCTTCGCAATTACCTCTGCAGGGAGTGTAGTCTTGTCTTTGATAGGCTTTAGACCTTCAAGCCGCATACTCTCATTAAAATTTGCGACTTTTATCGCCTCAAATCGCTGAAGAAGTAATTGCTGGTCTGTCATTTTAGGATCTCCATGCTTCACCACAGAGCCTAGCTTTTTTTCATCAGCCCAACAACCGACTGATTTTTCCAATGAACAACCAAAATTGGGGAAGTGCTGAGTAACAATGTTTAGGGCGTGTTGACGTTTGGTGGTTAAGTTTTGTTCGAGTTGGTGGCGTTTTGGGCGCGAAACGAGGCGCGTGGCATAGTGATTCTATGTGAGCAACGAGTGACAAAGCCCAAAGCGCCACCAAACGAACCCTTCGGGCAGCGTTTGGCAGCTCTTTCTGCGGCGTTAGTGCTCGTTTGTGTAGAATAACTACACGGCTCTCGCACTGCCTTGCATAAGCCGGCCACCGCGTGGTGCCAACC
>SSFI01000108.1 GCA_008015325.1 Rheinheimera sp. | reverse complement strand
GCTTAAAGCCGGCAGCAAAGTCCATCTCGAAGTAGATTTGCTTGCCCGCTATCTCGAACGTTTATTGCAAGGCCGGCAGCAGACTGCACCTGCATCCACTGTCACCATGAACTTATTACAACAAAGCGGTTTTCTCTGAGTCTTGCCCTGATCGGCAAGATTAAACCCTGTACCCGAGGATTTGAGATGCAATTAAATACCCCAGCCGAAATTATCGATGATATCCGTAACGGCAAAATGGTCATCCTGATGGATGACGAGGACCGCGAAAACGAAGGCGATTTGGTGATGGCGGCCGAATACGTCACACCGGATGCGGTGAATTTTATGGCAACGTATGGCCGTGGCCTGATTTGCCTGACGCTGACGCGTCAGCGCTGTAAACAGCTGGACTTGCAGTTGATGGTTGATAAAAACAAATCGCCGTTTTCGACTGCTTTTACCGTATCGATAGAAGCGGCCGAAGGCGTCACCACCGGTATTTCTGCAGCCGATCGTGCCCGTACGGTGAAAGCCGCGGTGGCACGCGATGCCAAACCCGCGGATATTGTGCAGCCTGGGCATATTTTCCCATTGATGGCGCAGGATGGTGGTGTCCTTGTTCGTGCCGGTCATACTGAAGCCGGTTGCGATTTGGCCCGGTTGGCCGGGCTTGAACCGGCGGCGATGATTGTCGAAATCCTCAACGAAGACGGTACTATGTCGCGCCGGCCGGATTTGGAGAAGTTCGCCGCCAAGCACGGCATTAAAATCGGTACTATTGCCGATTTGATCGAATACCGCAATTTGAACGAAACAACCATTGAACAAGTCGCCCGCTGCAATTTACCCACAGCTGCCGGTGATTTTGAGCTGGTGACGTTCCGTGACACCATCGACAATCAGCTGCATTTCGCTTTGGTCAAAGGCCAGATTGAGGCCGAGCAGCCGACTCTGGTCCGGGTGCATTTACATGACACTTTCAGCGATTTGCTGCTGTCAAACCGCGGTGCCAATCGTAGTTTTTCGCTGCAATGTGCGATGGAACGCATTCAGCAAGAGGGCGGTGTGCTGGTGTTGTTAGGTAAACAGGAATCCACTGACGATTTAATCCGCACTGTGGAAAATTTTGCCGCTGAAGACAGAGGCGAAAAACCAAGAGCTGCCGCCTGGAAAGGTACCAGCCGCAATGTAGGGGTGGGCTCGCAGATTTTGGCCAGTCTCGGTGTGAAAAAGATGCGCTTACTCAGTCAGCCGAAGCGTTATCACGCCTTGTCCGGTTTTGGTCTGGAAGTAGTCGATTACGTTTCAGAATAAGCTGCATAAAAGCAGGATGGCAAAGGCCGGACTTGTGCTATCATATGCGGCCTTTTTCACAAAGTAATTCATAAAAGAGGATCTCCGATGCAGGTGATTGAAGCTGGCTTGTCCGCCAAAGGAAAAAAGTTTGCCATCGTCGTGGCGCGTTTTAACAGCTTTATCGTCGAAAGTCTGCTCGACGGTGCCGTAGATACCTTAAAGCGCGTCGGTAATGTCGACGATGCCGATATCACGGTCGTGCGGATCCCGGGTGCTTTTGAATTACCACTGGCGGTACAAAAAGTCGCGGCCAGCAAACAATATGATGCCATCATCGCACTGGGTGCAGTGATCCGCGGTGGCACTCCACACTTTGAATACGTTGCCGGTGAATGCACCAAAGGTATTGCGCAGGTCATGATGCAATATGGTTTGCCGGTGTCTTTTGGCGTGCTGACGGTCGAAAGTATCGAGCAGGCTATCGAACGAGCCGGTACCAAAATGGGCAATAAAGGCGGAGAAGCAGCGTCTTCTGCGTTGGAAATGGTCAACGTTCTGGCTCAACTCTAGGATTTTTGCATGAAACCGAATGTACGTCGTCAGTCCCGTTCACTGGCTGTCCAAGGGATTTATAGCTGGCAGGTCAGCAAAAATCCGATTGGTGATATCGAGCAACAACTGTTGCTGGAACAAAATACCAAACATCTGGATGTTGGATTTTTTCAGGATTTACTGCGCGGTGTCGTAGTCAATCTGAACGTACTGGACGATGCATTAAAGCCGTTTGTTGAACGTCCGTTTGAAGAAATTGATTTGGTAGAAAAAGCCATCCTGCGGGTGTCGGCTTATGAACTGAAGTTCCGTCCTGATGTGCCCTACAAAGTGGTGATCAACGAAGCGATTGAACTCGCCAAAGCCTTCGCCGCCGATGACAGTCACAAATTCGTCAACGGCATCCTCGATAAAGCAGTCAGGCTACTGCGACCAAACTGATGGAGAGCCGGCGAAAGTCGGCTTTTTTATGCACGAGTTTGAACTGATAGAACAATGTTTTGCCCGCTCCGGCTATCGCCGCAATGACGTCAGTATTGGCGTGGGCGATGATGGCGCTGTGATCCAGGTTCGCGACGGTTTTGATTTGGTCGTGACCACTGACACTATGGTGCAGGGCGTGCACTTTTTTCCCAATGTCGACCCGCGCTCACTCGGCCATAAGCTGGTCGCAGTCAATGTCAGCGACCTGGCGGCGATGGGAGCCGAGCCTTGCTGGTTGTCGCTGGGGCTGACGTTACCAGCAGTCAATGATGACTGGCTCAAAGCCTTTGCAGAAGGCTTAAGCGAAACCGCAGATTACTACAACTGCCAGCTGGTGGGCGGTGATACCACCCGTGGGCCTTTAACTTTAACCTTATGCGCGAAAGGCATAGTACCACGGGGTAAAACCCTGAGTCGCGCCGGCGCCAAAGTCGGTGATTATATCTACGTCACCGGCACTTTAGGCGATGCTGCTTTTGGTTTGCAGGTCGAGCAGGGTAAAGCCGAAGTCAGTAAAAAACATCGTGGGCATATCCTGCAGCGTTTTCATTATCCAACAGCCCGGGTGGCTATTGGGCAGGCGCTGCGTACAATCGCCAGTAGTTGTATGGATATTTCTGACGGTTTATGTGGCGACTTGCCGCATATCCTGAAACGCTCAGGCGTCGGTGCTATTGTCGATGTGGCAAAAATCCCGATGTCGCAGGCGCTGAAAGACAGCTGCGACTGGCAACAGGCGCTGCAGTTTGCCTTATCCGGTGGTGAGGATTACGAGCTGTTGTTTACGGTGCCGGAAGATAAACGCGGTTCCCTTGAGGTGTTATTGTCGCCTTATGGCGTGCCGGTGACTTGTATCGGCCGTATTACTGGCGCCACCGGGAAACTGGAACTACGTCATCTGGATCAACCTTTTAACTACCAGCATAGCGGATATCAGCATTTCTGATGAAAAAACAACCTTTTAATCTGCGGCGTTGGCAACACATCCTGGCGACTGGTTTTGGTTCAGGCCTGGCGCCGGTCGCGCCTGGTACTTTTGGCACTGCTGCCGCGTTGCCGCTGGTGTTTGCGCTGGCCCAGTTGCCGCTGCTATGGTCTGGCTTGATGCTGGTCGCGCTGGCAGTGCTTGGTGTCTATGTCAGTGAGATCACCAGTCGCGATTTAGGTGTGGAAGATCATGGTGGTATCGTTATTGACGAAGTGGTGGGGTTTGCCTTAACCATGTGGGCATTGCCTTTGGAATGGCCCTGGTTACTGGCTGGTTTTTGCCTGTTCCGGCTGCTTGATATTGTCAAACCCTGGCCGGTGCGATTTTTTGACCAGCACGTCACCGGTGGCCTCGGTGTGATGGCCGACGACATCGTTGCCGGAGTGCTGGCTTGTTGCTTACTGCATGGTGTATCGTTAGCGCTGTAAGCTCCGTCTTCACGGTTCGCAGGTTGCTATGTTTCTGAAACGATTCTGTTTTCTTCTGCTTTTTTGCATGTCCGCTGGTCATTCAGTGCTGGCAGCAGAGCCTGCCACACAATCCATTTATGATTACGATATCAAGCAATGGACCGCCGTGGACGGCTTATCCAACAACTCGGTTCGGGCTGTCACCCAGGACCAGCAAGGTTATCTGTGGGTCGGCACGCTGGAAGGGCTGAACCGCTTTGACGGCAGTCATTTTGAAAGCTTCAGCAGCATTAATACCCGTCGCCAGCTGATCGGTAATGTGATCACGCGGTTGTTCACCGATAGCCAGGGTTATATTTGGGTTGGGACTATGACCGGCTTGTCCGGCCTCAACAGCCGGGAACTGAAGTTCGACCGCTACAATATCCTCGGCGAAGTGACGGCTATTGCCGAGGTTGGTGAACGGGAGATTTGGGTGGCGGCCGACAACCTGTTCCGCGTGCGGGACGGTCAGGTCAGCCGGGTTGACGAAATTAAAGAGCCGGTCAGCCAAATCGCAGTGTCGGCCGAGCATGTCTGGGTCAGCAGCAGTAAGTATCTGTACAAATTGGCCCGTAATGGTCAGCTCGACAAAATCAGTCTGCCGGCCGATTTAGCTCAACATCCGATTTACGATTTGCTGTGGCATGACGGGGTGATGTACCTGGGCAGCGAACAGGGATATTACTTGGTCGACGCAGCCGGCACTATTCGCCCGGCGCAGTTGCCGCTGGAGCCCGGCACGCCAGTGTACCTGCTATACCAGGACAGTCAGAATGGCAGCTGGGTGTCGAGTTATGACAAGTTGTTTTATCGCCATCAGCAACAGGATTGGCAGGTGATCAGCCGGGATGAACTCGGCAGTGCGACACAATTTAACGACATTTATGAAGACCAGCAGCAAAATGTCTGGCTCGGCAGCTTCGGCGATGGCCTGTATCGGGTCAGTCGCGGCAAAATCAAGCGGGTGATAGGCCAGGGGCAACAGGATGTGATGGTGCGCAGCGTGGTACGCACTGCTGATGACCAGTTGCTGATAGCCTCCAGCCAGCGTCTGGGCGTGCTGGACAAAGCACAACGTTACACCGAGATTGCTTTGCATGGTGATTTGCCGCTGAGTGTAGTGCAGGATTTTGAGCCGGATGGCGACAGCTGGTTGCTGGCAACAGATAACGGTCCCAAACACCTGCGGCTCAGCGACGGCTTGCTGAGTCCGCTGACAGAAGACTTACGCGGCGTCAAAACCAAAACGGTGAAAAAGCGCCAGGCGGGTGGGTTCTGGCTGGGAACCAATGACGGTTTGTTTGTCTATCAGAACCAGCTTACTCCTTTTCCGCTGAATCACGACCTTGAATCCAGTGTCATTACCTTTGTGCAGGATAATCCGGACAAGTTATTGATCGGAACGACGCGGGGCGCTTATCAGTATCAGCAGGACAAACTGCTGCGGATTGGTCTGGGCACGCCGCTGTACAATGCTTTTGTCACGACCATGCTGCAATTACCGCAAGGCCCGCTGGTGGTTGGCACTGTCGACGATGGCCTGTTCGTCCGGCAGTTTGACGGCAAATGGCTGCAATTTGATACCGCCAGTGGTTTGCCATTTGAGCCTGTGGTCAGTCTGTATCAGGATACCGTATCGGGCTATGTCTGGGTCAGTACCCTCAAAGGTATCTTCCGCTTCTTACCGCAGCAACTCACTGACAGCCCATCCGGGCGTAATCTGTTTGAAGAAGTGTTGACGCCTTATGAGCGGCAGCTTGGCACCGCGCCGGGGCGCTGCTGTAATGGCTCTGGTGCCAGCAAAGTGGCGTTGTGGCAGGATCAGCTGTGGTATCCGACACTGAAAGGCCTGGTAGCGGTGCCGGTGAAACTCAAAGCCAGCAGCAGTCAAAGCTACCGGCCTATGGTGCAGCAGGTTCAGGCGCATAAAAGTTATAGTCTGTTGCCAGAGCAGAACCGGCTGGTGCTGGAAACCAACGAGCGCAACTTGTCCATCCGGTACACTGCAGTGGATTTTTTGAAGCCGATGGCGCTGGAGTTTCGCTACCAGCTCATCGGTTTTGACCAGGATTGGCATTTAGCTGCCGGCCGGCGTGATGCGATTTATACCAACCTGCCGGCAGGCCGGTATCAGTTCCGCTTACAGGCGCGCAACCTGAATCAAAGCTGGGACGTCGCAGGACAAACTGAACTGGAGCTGGTGATCCCAAGGCGTTTTGATGAAACTGTGATGTATCGCGGTTTGTGGTTGTTACTGGGATTGTTTGTGCTCTATGGTCTGTTTTGGCTTGCCCGTCGCAACGTGCAGCTGCGTGAAGCGGAGTTAACCAAACTGGTGAAACTACGCACTCAGGAGCTGGAAACCTCGAATATCCGCTTAAATGAACTGAACGAGCAGTTGTCGCAGTTAACTCATAAAGACGCACTGACCGGCCTGCGTAACCGGCGTTTTCTGTTTGAACAACTACCGAAAGATATCGAACATTATCAGCGCAACCGCGAATCAATGCTGGCGCAAAACAAATGCATTGCGCTGATGCAGCTGGATTTGGATAACTTCAAATTAGTTAACGATAAATTTGGCAATAGCGCCGGTGACAGCATTTTGCAGCAGGTCAGTGGCCTGTTAATTCGCGAGACCCGCGGCTCGGACTACGTTGTGCGGTATGCCGGTGAAGAATTTATGCTGGTACTGCGGGACATTCCGCTTGATATGGTGCGCGAGTTTGCCTGTCGTCTTAATGAACTGGTCGGCAGCGAGGCTTTTGTGCTGCCGGACGGACGGGCTGTGTCAGTGCAATGTTCGGTTGGTTACGCCATTTACCCGCTGGAGCTTTTAGGCGGCCAGCTGATTGGCTGGGAGATTTCGCTGCAGCTGGCCGAGCTCGCGCTGTTTCATGTCAAACATAACGGTCGTAACGGTGTTGCCAGTATTCAGTTCGACCGCCAGGTGGATGCGTTTGAATTTGAAGATTCTGACCATATCGAAGCGCAGATTGAAAAATTACTGGCTGATGGCGTGGCTTGGTTTGAACTCAATAGCGGGCGTGCGCAGGACCAGATTCTCCGATAACGCAAATTTATTGAAGAGAAGCCAATAAAGTCACGATCACAAAAAAGCCCGGTCATCTGATGCACCGGGCTTTTGGTTTTAACACTGGCAATGGCGGCGAATGCTTTGCTCGATACCGGCGCTGTCGAGTCCCAGTTCCGCATACAGCTGTTCCTGCGTGCCGTGCCGGATAAAATGGTCTGGCAGGCCCAAATTCAACAACCGCACCGGTAACTGCAGTGCGGCAACCGCTTCGTTGACACCGGAACCCGCGCCGCCGGCAATGGCGTTGTCTTCCAGCGTGACGAAATACTGATGGTCGCAGCTCAGTTGCTGTATCAGGCCTAAGTCCAGTGGTTTGACAAAGCGCATATCGACTAAGGTGGCATCCAGCGTTTCCGCAACTTTGATTGCATGTTGCAGCAAGGTACCAAAGGCCAGAATGGCGATAGTGTGGCCAGAGCGCACCACACGGCCTTTGCCGACCGGCAAGGCAGTCATTTGTGCATCAGGCGTGACGCCGGTAGCAGAGCCACGCGGGTAACGTACCGCGGCAGGGCCTTTGTGCTGATAACCGGTATACAACATATGCCGGCACTCGTTTTCATCGGACGGCGCCATAATCAGTAAATTTGGCACGCAGCGCAGATAACTTAAATCAAAAGCGCCCTGATGCGTAGCACCATCGGCGCCGACGATGCCAGCGCGGTCAATGGCAAAGGTCACATCCAGATTTTGCAGCGCAACGTCATGGATCAGCTGATCATAACCGCGTTGTAAAAAGCTTGAGTAAATCGCTACCACCGGCTTTAAACCTTCGGTGGCAAGACCGGCCGCCAGCGTTACCGCATGTTGTTCGGCGATGGCGACGTCGTAATAGCGTTCCGGATAGGTTTTGGAGAACCGCACTAGATCCGAGCCTTCGCGCATCGCCGGGGTGATGGCATGCAGCAGTTTGTCCTTAGCCGCCATATCACACAGCCAATTGCCGAAAATATTGGAAAAACTTGGGCTGGCAGCTTTTTTTGGCTGCATCTGGCTTGCCGGGTCGAATTTACTGACCGCATGCCAGCCGATTGGATCTTGCTCGGCCGGGGCGTAGCCTTTGCCTTTTTTCGTCACTATATGCAGCAGCTGCGGACCTTTCAGCTGACGCATATTGCGAATGGTGTCGACCAGATTCAGCACGTCGTGGCCATCAATCGGGCCGATATAGTTAAAACCCAGCTCTTCAAAGAAAGTGCCGGGCGTCACCATGCCTTTAAAATGCTCTTCAGCGCGGCTCGCCAGTTCGTGCAGCGGCGGCACGCCACTTAAAATTTTCTTACCGCCTTCGCGCAGGCTGGTGTAGAAGTTCCCGGACAAAATGCGGGCGAAATAGCGATTCAACGCACCGACGTTCTCCGAAATCGACATTTCGTTGTCGTTTAAAATCACCAGCATATCGGGTCGTACTTCACCGGCGTGGTTCAGTGCTTCAAACGCCATACCGGCCGTGATAGCGCCATCGCCAATCACCGCCACCACTTTACGGTTTTTCTGTTCGGCCCGGGCGGCAATCGCCATACCGAGCGCCGCGCTGATGGATGTCGAGGAGTGACCCACAGTCAGCGTGTCGTATTCGCTCTCTTCCCGGCACGGAAATGGATGCAAGCCGTCGAGCTGACGGATAGTTGGCATCCGTTCGCGCCGGCCGGTCAGAATTTTATGCGGATAAGCCTGATGGCCAACGTCCCAAATCAGCCGGTCAAACGGCGTGTTGTAGACATAATGCAGGGCAACGGTCAGTTCAATAGCACCGAGGCCTGAGGCAAAATGCCCGCTGCTCTGGCTGACACAGTGCAGCAGATAATCACGCAATTCGTGGCTCAGACGTGGCAGCTGGTCCTGCGGAATTTGCCGTAAATCAGCAGGCAGATTGGCTTTGGCCAGCAGGGGATAGTTGGAAATATCAGGCGCCATGAAAATAACCTTGCTCAGAATTTGCGTGCAATAACATAACTGGCGAGTTCAGCCAGTTCTGTCGTGTCATAAGGTAAACTGCGTAGCGACTGGTTAGCTTCTGCCACCAGATCCGCCGCTTTTTGTTTTGCGGCCGTGAGGCCAAGCAGTGCTGGGTACGTGGCTTTGTTGGCTTCCAGATCAGAGCCTTGCGGCTTGCCAAGCGTCGCTGTATCGCCTTCGATATCCAGAATATCATCCTGCACCTGAAAGGCCAGCCCGATAGCACGGGCGTAGTGCAATAACGCCTGTAAATGCTGCGGGTTTTGGTCCGGACTGCACAACCAGCCAAACTGGACAGCACAACAAATCAAGGCGCCGGTTTTCAGCTGATGCATTTGCTCCAAAGCTCCGAGTGTCATGGTTTTGTTGGTGTGAGCCAAATCAATCGCCTGGCCGCCACACATGCCCTGATAGCCGGATTGACGCGCCAGTTCGCGTACCAGCTGCAATTGGCGCTCCACGCTGACTGCCTGATACGGGTGGTGAGTCAACAGTTCAAACGCCAGCGTCTGCAGCGCATCACCGGCCAAAATGGCTGTCGCTTCATCAAAGGCTTTGTGACAGGTTGGCTGCCCCCGGCGCAGGTCGTCATCATCCATCGCCGGTAAATCATCGTGGATGAGCGAATAGGTATGCAGACATTCGATTGCTGCCGCCGGACCGTCCAGATCGGCCGTGGTAGCGCCGAGCATCCGGCCTACGCTGTAAACCAGGAAAGGCCGCAGTTTTTTGCCGCCAAGCAGCAAGCTGTATTGCATAGCCTGGTGTAACCGTGGGTCTGTCAGGGGCATGCCGGACAGATGGTCTAACAGCAGCTGGCCGACTCTGTGCTGGTCAGCCGCGAGATTGGATAACATCAGGATCAGACTCCGCTGTCGGTCTGGAAGGGAACCAGCTGTTCACCTTGCGCCTGTTGCACTAACAGCTGAACTTTCTGCTCAGCGGCCTGCAATTGTTGTTGACTGAGACGGGATAACACGACACCACGTTCAAAATAAGCCAGAGCCTGCTCCAGTGATAATTCACCTTGCTCCAGTTGCCGGACTATTTCTGTCAGTTCACGGATATTGTCCTCAAACTGAGCACTTTCTGCCTGCTTTTTGCTCATAGCGATCCCCACCTTAATTTGAGCGCAAAGTTACCTCAGGCACCGGCACCGGTCAATCAGAAAGGCCGCTGATACAGCTATTTTTGCCTGTGACCAGAAAAAAATTTAACATTGTCCGTAGCTTGGTCGATAGATCGCGTTAAGCTAGCATCATTACATCAGTTTTTTCTGATTCGGCAGGAGATAAGAAGTGGATTTAGCAACCGTCATAGGATTACTCGCAACAATGGGTATGATGGTGTGGGCGATGTATTTAAGCGCCTCCGGCAATCTGATGATGTTTTATGACTTCGTTTCGATTGTCATTGTTTTCGGCGGCAGTTTTACCGTCGTGTTTATGAAGTTCACTCTCAGTCAATTGGCTGGTGCCGGCAAAGCGGTCGGCAAGGCCTTTATGTTTAAGATGGAGTCGCCTGAAGAGCTCATCGAAAAAGCTGTGCAGCTGGCGGACACTGCTCGTAAAGGTGGTTTTCTTGCGCTGGAAGAAGCCGAAATTCCTAATGAGTTTATGCAAAAAGGCATCAATATGCTGGTCGATGGTCATGATGCAGATGTCGTAAGGTCGACGCTGGAGAAAGATATCGATCTGTCTTATAACCGGCACGGTATTTATATTTCGCTGTTCAAACAGCTGGGTGACCTTGGTCCGGCAATGGGAATGATCGGCACTTTGATTGGCTTGGTAGCGATGCTGGCTAATATGTCAGATCCAAAAGCTATAGGTCCGGCGATGGCCGTTGCTCTTTTAACAACCCTGTATGGTGCTTTACAGGCAAACTGTCTGTTTATGCCATTGGCGGACAAAATGACCATTCGCAATGAAGAGGAAAAAAACAATCATTTGCTGATCCTGGATGCGGTAATGGGAATTCAGGATGGTCAGAATCCAAAAGTGATCGAAGGGATGTTACGCAACTATCTCATGGCGAAAAAACGCGCTGTGAAAACCGATGAGGCCTGAGGCAGACTATGGCTGAATGTCCGAAGTGCCCACCCCCAGGTTTACCGGCATACATGGGAACCTTCGCCGACCTGATGTCGCTGCTGATGTGTTTCTTTGTATTGTTGCTGTCGTTCTCAGAAATGGATGTGCAGAAGTTCAAGCAAATCGCTGGTTCTATGGCTTTTGCTTTTGGTGTGCAAAATAAAATTGAAGTCAAGGACATTCCCAAGGGCACCAGTGTTATCGCGATGGAATTCCGTCCCGGCCGGCCGGAACCGACGCCTATTGACACCATCCAGCAGCAAACCATTGATATGACTCAGCAAACGATAGAGTTTCAGGCCGGGCAGGAAGATTCATCCGGCGGTGTACAGGAGCAACGTGGCGAGCAAACCGGCGGTGCTTCACAAAATACCGATGCGCAGTCTTCAGCTGCCAGTGAAAGCAGTGCGCAGGACCAGGAACAAACCAATGAGCTGGCGAAAAAAGTTGCTGAAATGATGCAGGAACAAATCCAGGATGGTGCTATTGAGCTGGAATCGCTCGGTCAGCAAATTATTATCCGCATCAAGGAAAACGGCTCTTTTCCTTCCGGCTCGACTTTCCTGCAGCCGCGTTTTAAGCCGATCATTCAGCAAATTGGTGCCATTTTACGTGATATTCCGGGCGAAGTGACAGTGTCCGGTCATACCGATAGCGACCAGGTTTCGGATGAACTGAACAGCAATAACTGGGAGCTGTCGTCAAAACGCGCCGTATCGGTGGCGGTGGAACTGCTCAACGGCACTGGCTTGGATAAAAACCGGCTGGTGGTAGTGGGCCATGCCGACACCCGGCCGCTGGTCGATAATGACACTGAACAGAACCGCAAGCGCAATCGCCGGGTCGAAATTTCAATTCTGCAGGGCAAAGCCAAAGAGTCTGAACCTATTCAGCTGAAACAGCCGCCGGCACAGCCTGCTGCTGTGAAGCAGCCTTAAATACTGCTGTCGCACTTCCACTGAGGGCGCTGTATAATCAGCGCCCGTTTTTTTGTCCGGTGTTCCCATGATTGAATTTATTGTCAAACTGCATCCAGAGATCTCCATCAAGAGCAAATCGGTGCGTAAACGCCAGACGATGTTGCTGGAGCAGAATATTAAAACCATTCTGTTGCGGTTGGACCCTGCAGTCGAAGTGCACAATTTGTATGACCATCTGACAGTGCGACTCGACAAAGATGACGACAATCTGCGTCAGCAAATGGCCGAACATCTGCAGTGTATCCCCGGCATAGTGCAGTTTGCTGAAATGCAGTCGGCTGGTTTTGATTCGCTGCATCATATTTTCGAACAAGTGTTAGCGCTGTATCGCGACGAGCTGGCCGGTAAAAGTTTTGTCGTGCGGGTGCGGCGTAACGGCGACCATAGTTTCAGTTCACTGGACGCCGAGCGCTATATCGGTGGCGGGCTGAATCAGCATATTCCAACGGCCAGAGTGCAATTGAAAAACCCGGACGTCTCTATTCAGCTTGAGATCCGCCGCGACAATCTCATCATGAAAAAACGCATCTATCAGGGCATGGGCGGTTTTCCGTTGCCAAGCCAGGGCGATGTGTTGTCATTGATCTCCGGCGGTTTTGACTCGGCGGTGGCCAGTTATCTGATGATCCGCAAAGGTCTGCGCACTCATTTCCTGTTTTTTAATTTAGGCGGTGCGGCGCATGAAACCGGCGTGCGGCAAATGGCGTTTTATATCTGGCAAAAATACAGCCTGTCGCACAAAGTAAAATTTGTCTCGGTGGATTTTGCGCCTGTGGTCGATGAGATTTTAAGCCGGATACCATCTGGCCTGATGGGCGTGGTATTAAAGCGCATGATGATGCGATCTGCTACGGTTGTAGCCGAGAGCCTGAATGTCAAAGCCGTGGTGACCGGCGAAAGTATCGGCCAGGTAGCGAGTCAGACTATTGTCAATCTGAACGTGATTGACCGGGTGACAGACACTTTGATCCTGCGCCCGCTGATTTATCAGGATAAACAAGAAATTATCGACATCGCCCGCGCCATTGGCGTGGAGGACATGGCCAAAACTATGCCGGAATATTGTGGTGTAATTTCGCGCAGTCCGACCATTAACGCGGTACTGACCGATGTATTGGCCGCTGAGCAGCAGTTCGATTTCAGTATTCTCGACAAAGTCAGCAATGAGGCCAAAGTTCTGGATATCCGCACGGTCGAATATCAGGCCGAGCAGCAGCTGACCACTGTGGCGACAGAATCGGTGTTACCACCGGACGCCGTTGTACTGGACGTACGGGCACCGGATGAAGCGGATCTGCACCCGTTGCAGCTCGACAGCCATCCGGTGCAGGAATTACCGTTTTTCCGCATCGCCAGCCAGTTTGCCGGTTTGGATCAGGCAAAACAGTATTATCTGTATTGTGACCGCGGAGTGATGAGCCGGTTGCAGGCCTTGTTGCTCAAAGAGCAGGGTTACCAGAATGTGGGTGTATACAAAAAAGTTTAAGCTTGCAGCACTGCAAGCTCAGGCTGGTTTTACTGCCCGCAGTTGCTGGTAAAGTTGCTGATGCGCTGGGATGCCGATGCCGGCCTTCGCCGCCGCTGCTAACAAAAATCCGCTGATAAATTCCAGTTCGTCCGGGCGCTGCAGCGCCCGGTCTTGTTGCATCGACGAATAATTGCCGGCGGTATTGGCTGCAACGCTAAGGACAGTCTGTGCCAGGGATGGCGCATCAAACCGCTGGCCTTGCGTCCACGCGACCTGACAAAACTCTGTCACCAGCTGCTCGATGTGCGCGCGGTATTGCGGCTCAGTCAGCGTGCCATTTTTTACCATCAGCAAGGCGGTCAGCGGATTAATCACGGCATTGATCGCTAGTTTTTGCCACAGCACCGGCAAGATATCACTGACAACCTCCAACGGGCCTAACGCCTCGTTGAGTAGCGCGAACGGCGCTACCGCATCTTTGGCAATATCATTGACCGGCCCGAGCACAGTGCGGCCGATGCCGGTGTGCTCAAGCTGATGTGGGCCGGATTTCAGTGCGCCATGCGTCGTACTGGCAAACCAGAGCTTTTGGCCGGGTTGCAGTTGCTGCTTCGCCAGTTCCAGCGTGCCCATGCCATTGTGACATAGCACAATATCAGCGTCCGGTGCACACAGCGGCAGCCATTGCGCCAGCGCGCTTTGCACTGAAAAGGCTTTCACCGGTAGCAACAACAGCGTGATCGGTAGTTGTGGACGCTGGCAATTCAGCAGCAGAGGATAGTCTTGCTGTCGGGTGCGAAAATTCAGCACCAGACTGTGATGTTGATGTTGGCGCAACAGCAGGTGAAAAGGTTGCTGGCGCAGCGCCAGCTGACTGGCCGCCAGCAGACCGATAGCACCTTGTCCGACAATACCGGTGATGGCGTTTTTTGTGCTCATGCCAAATCCCGGCGAAACCAGCCTGCGGGAAGCAAGCGGATCACAGCTGCCGCGAGAACGATACCAGCCACATCAGCTAACCAGTCGAGCGGGTCACCCATCCGGCTGGTCAAAGTCGCCTGCGCCACTTCAATCAGTGCACCATAGAGTGCCAGCGCACCAAAAACTTGCCAGAACGGCCGGCTGAACGCCTGCATAAAACTTAGCGTCAAGGCCAAAAATACTAACAGATGCATCACTTTGTCATTCGGCATCCAGTTTGACGGTACGCCGCTGACATCTTTTAAAAAACCATAAGTGGCAATAGATAACAGCAACAGAAACAAGGAGATCGCTAGAGGTTTTTTTAGAGGGAGCAAGAAAAAACACCTGAAATTGTACCAAGATACTCGGATTATACGGTGCGTGGCGCTATAATCGCCAGCCGTAAAATTTGCATGATTTGCATTAAAAAAGGAGCGCCACATGCCTTCATTTGACATCGTTTCTAAAGCCGACGCGCAGGAAGTGCTAAATGCCGTGGATAACGCCAATCGTGAACTGGCGACCCGGTTTGATTTTCGCGGAGTGCAGGCTGAATTCAGCGTCAAAGACACTACTGTGACGATGAAAGCCGAGGCTGAACCACAGTTAAACCAGATGAAAGACTTGTTCTTTAACAAAGCCATCAAACGCGGTCTGGATATCCGCTCTTTTGAATCGGGCAAAGTGGAATTCTCCGGCAAAACCTGCAGCCAGCAATTAACCGTGAAACAGGGCGTAGAAAAAGATCTGGCGAAAAAAATCGTCGCTTTGGTCAAAGACAGCAAGCTCAAAGTGCAGGCGTCTATTCAGGGTGACGAAGTGCGGATCACCGGTAAAAAGCGTGACGATTTACAGGAAGCTATCGCTTTATTGCGCGCCACGGATTTAGGTCAGCCGCTGCAATATCAGAATTTCCGCGATTAATTGCTGTGTCAGGACGCCCGCTGCAACTTATTGCACGGGCGTCTTAACCTGTTTCATTCTTTCCTTATCAGACGTCTGGATTTCCAAATTCATTGACATTCTGTATCGCCCCGTTACACTGAGCGCGCTTTTTCAGGTGCTGCGTTAGCTCGCAGTGAAACGGGAAGCTGGTGTCCGCCTTATGGCCAAATCCAGCGCTGCCCCCGCAACGGTAAATTCTGTGCTGTGTGTTAGCTTTTGCGCCACACAGCGTGCCACGCCACCACTGTCTTCGGATGGGAAGGGACCTGGTGCTGTCGACCCAGACAACAGGATCAGCCCGGAGACCGGCCTGAAAATTTCATCAACCAACCACATGCGGCGGGCATGTGCAGTGGAGTCAACATGTCGAAATTTTCATTACTGGCCATTGCGGTGGCCGGCGTCTGTACGCATGCCAGCGCTTTGGCGCAATCAACAACTTCCGATTTAGAACATATCTCAGTCTACGCCAGCCGTCAGGCCAAACCAGTCAGTGACGTCAATTCCAGTGTAACAGTGCTGGATCGTGTGGAGATTGAAGCTGCACAGGTGCGTGATTTGCCAGCGCTGCTGCAGCAGGTTCCCGGTGTGACTGTGTTGCGCCAGGGCGGACGCGGCCAGACCAGCAGCATTTTTATCCGCGGTGGTAAAAGCGGTCATACGCTGGTGCTGCTTGATGGCGTGCGCATTGGTGCCGCGACGCTGGGGTATCAGTCATTAGCGATGGTGCCACTGGAGCAAATTGAAAAAATTGAAATTATCCGCGGTCCTAAAGCCGCATTTTATGGTTCGGATGCATTGGGCGGGGTGATCGCTATTTCCAGCCGTCGCAGTGACCATCTGAGCTTTAATGCCAAAGCTGGCAGCCACAAACATACCGAAGCCAATCTGGCGGGCAGTCAGCAGCTGGATAACCTGAAAGTGTTTGGCTCTGTCGGAACTGCCATGGCAGAGGGCTTTAACGCTACTGTGACTGGAGACCCTGATCGCGACGGTTTTGAACAGACTTATGTCAAAGCCGGTGCTGAACTGGATAACCAGTTTGGTTTGTGGCAATGGCAGTCTCAGGTCAACGACGGCGTTTACGAGTACGACAACAGCTGGGGTGGCGATGAAGCAGAAATGCGGCAGGACATGCACCTGTTGCAGTGGCGGGGCAGTGGCCTTGGCGGGTCTCATCAGCTGAAGCTGTCACATGATATTGACGACGACCTGAACTATGGCACCAAATCGGGCAACAAGGCCGCAGAGAGTCTGTTTCGCACCCAGCGTGATGAAGCCGATGCACAAAGCCAGTTCGCCCTGAGCAACAGCATCAGCGCTTTAGTCGGCGCCAACTGGTATCAGGAAGAAGTACGCAAAAGCGGCACTCAGTATGTCAGTGACAGCCGCACCAATCGCAGCGGCTTTGCCGGGCTCAGTGCGCAGTTGGGTGACTGGTCATTCGATGGGACCGGCCGACGGGATCAGGTCAGCGGCTACGGCGGCGAAAACAGCTATGAACTCGGCGCAGGTTATCAGCTGAGTCAAACCTTGCAACTGCGGGTTGGGCAAGGCACAGGTTTTAAAGTACCGACCTTTAACGATTTGTACTGGCCTGGTTTTAGCAATCCGGCGCTGAAGCCCGAGGAATCCTTATCACGTGAAGTCGGCCTTGATTATGTCGATGGCGTGTATCAAAGCAGTCTGGTGTTGTTTAAGCGCGACCTGACGAACCTCATTCAACGCAAAAATCAACTGCTGGAAAACGTAGAGCTGGCACAGTTTGAAGGCGTTGAATTCAGTCAAAGCCTGCGCGTTGCTGCGGTGGATGTCGCTTTTAACTACAGCTGGCTGAACGCCCGGGATGTGGTGAAAAAACAGCCACTGAGCAAAAGACCGAAACATCAGGCCAATCTGCAGCTGGACTATGCGCTGGAACGCTGGACTTTAGGCATGAATACGCATTTCCGTTCCCGTACTTTCTCCGGCGATAATTTTGGCACGCCGGTGCCGGATCTGGCATCAGTGGTGCTGTTTGGCCTCGGCACGACCTATCAGTGGGACTCACAAATCCGCCTGCAAGTAAAAGTGGATAACCTGCTTAATCGCCGCTATCAGACTGACTATGGCTACCGTCAGGCCGGACTGGAGCTGATGTTTGGTATCCAGATTGCGCAGTTCTGAGTGATCTGAAGCGAAAAACCACCTGTCTGCAGGTGGTTTTTCTGTCAGGAGACTATCAGGCCTGTGCTTCGGTGCGCAGATGCTCCCGGAAAAGCTTGCTGAATTTCGCCAGCTTTGGCGCTATTAAATAGGCGCAATATGGCTGCTCCGGGTTTTGGCTGAAGTAGTCCTGATGATAAGCCTCCGCCGGATAAAAAGTGCTGGCGCGGCTGATGGCGGTGACAATAGGCGCGTTGAATTCTGGCTGTTTTCGGGCAATAAACTGTTGGGCCGTCTGCAACTGTAACTCATCATGAACAAAAATTTCAGAGCGGTATTGTGTGCCGACATCATTGCCCTGGCGGTTTAATGTGGTCGGGTCATGCAGCTGAAAAAACATCTCCAGCAACAGTTCGAAACTGACCTGTGCCGGGTCAAACTGCAACTGCACAACTTCGGCATGGCCGGTGCTGCCGGTACACACGGCGCGGTAGTTTGCGCTGGCACTGCTGCCACCCATATAGCCGCTGACGACTTGCGACACGCCTTGCACCCGGGCCAGGGCCGCTTCAATACACCAAAAACATCCGCCTGCAAAAGTTGCCAGTTGAGTCATCTTGATTCCTTATACCGATCTGCCTGTTGCCCGATAGCGTAGTCTAATACGACAGAGCAGGCCAACAGATGTCAGACAGGGAGAAAATTATGCGGATTGCCATCATCGGCGCGGGAATGACTGGCGTCAGCGCCGCCAGTGCTTTGGCTGAGGCCGGGGCTGAGGTTATCGTTTTCGATAAAGGTCGTGGCCCGGGCGGGCGAATGTCATCCAAAAGGTTGCAGGCGGATGACGCAACTGGCGGTTATTTGCAGCTTGATATGGGCGCGCAATATTTCACCGCGCGCCATCCGTGGTTTTTACGCCAGGTGCTGCAATGGCAGCAACAGGGGCTGGTGCAACGCTGGGAATTTGCTCCGCATGTCTGGCAGCATGGCTTGTTGTTACCCTCCGATGATGCCGCTATCCGTTATGTCGGTACGCCGGCTATGCATCAGCCACTGCGCGCAGCGCTGGGCAGCCTGCAGCAATACTATAGCTGCCGCGTGACAGAGCTCAGTTACAGCCAAAGCAGTTTCAGCAGTCAGCAATCCGGTGAATGGACCATCAGCACCGCCGACGGTGCCAGCCATGCCGGTTTTGATGCATTAATTCTGACATGCCCACCAGAGCAGTGTCGGCAGCTGCTGGCTTCACAGCCGCTGGCCGAACAGATCCCCGCCAACCTGTTGCTGCCGAGCTGGGCGGTGGCGTTAGAGCTTGCTGAGCCAGTGAAACATCAGGCGGTGGGCATTTTCGGCAAATCCGGAGCCTTAAGCTGGTGCGCGCGCAATAATACTAAACCGGGCCGTTCTGGCATCGCTGAGCATTGGGTGCTGCATTTGAATGCACAGACCAGTCTGCAGCTGCTCGAAGCGACGCCCGAAGCCGTGGCCGCTGTTGCTGAGCAGGCGTTCAGCCGAATCGTTGGCCAGCAGTTGCAGGTGACTTCGGCGCTATGCCACCGCTGGTTATATGCCAGTTACAATACCGAACTGACGCCACCTGGCGTGCTGAGCGACCCGGCGCAGCGGCTGATGGTTGCCGGTGACTGGAGTTTAGGCGGCCGGGTTGAAAATGCCTGGCTGGCGGGGGTGATGGTAGCCAGTCAGTTGCTGCCAGAGCAGATTAAAGCGCCAGACTTGTCAGCCACAAGCGCGGACTTTATGCTGGACCGCTGATTCGTAACAAAATAGCGGCGCAGTCGCAGGGACGGCGCACACAACCGGAGTGGTTATGGGATTATTCAGTGGTTTATTAGGCAACGCCGGCGCAGTGGAATTAGCCGATGTCGAAGCAGAGCTGGCGGCATTTCTCGCCGATGGAGAGCAGGCCGAGCAGGCGTTTAAAGTGCTGCGAGATATTATCGTGTTTACCAATAAGCGCTTAATTCTGATTGATAAACAGGGGATTACCGGTTCAAAAAAAGAATATATGTCAGTGCCTTATCGCTCCATTGTGCGATTTTCGGCAGAAACCAAAGGCCACTTTGATCTCGAATCCGAGCTGTTGATTTGGCTCAGCAGCACTAACGAGCCAATTCGCAAAACCTTTAGTAAAGACAGCAATATAGTCGCAGTACAAAAAGCACTGGCAACTTACGCCTGTCGTTAAAAATTAGTCGCCAGAAATTAACGCGAAGCGCCGAGGCCGGCATAAAAAGCCCGGCTTTTGGCCAGCATCTGACACAGCTCAGTGACGCCATCCAGAGTTCTGAGCGTGGCCCGGTGTAATAAGTCGGCGTCGGGCTTCGCCAGTTGTTTGAGCTGAACAGCCCGCAAGCTGGCAAAACGCTGGGGAAAATCCGTCAGACGCCGCGCTTCAGTGGCAGATGCAGGCTGCAGGATCAGCTGTGGCTGACGTTGCAGCAGCGCTTCGGCGCTGACCTGCGGATAAGCACTGCGGGCGTCGGCAAAGATATTTTTACCGCCACACAAAGTCAGCGCCTGCATTGGCCAGGCGTCCGGTCCTATGGTCGACAAGGGCTCATCCCACAATTCGTAAAACACCGTCACTGCGCTTTGCTGTTGGTATTGCTGGCGGAGTTGCGCTAAACGCTGACGAAACTCAGCCGCCCGCAGCGTGGCTAATGGCTGCCGACCGGTGAGTTCGCCAAGACGTAGTAAATCGCTGGCGATATCATCCAGTGTCTTGGCTTCAAAGGCTTCAGTACGGATGCCAAGGCTCTGCAGACGGCTGATATCGGCAGCCGGACTACCGCTTTGCCAGTACAGCACCAGATCTGGTTTTAACGCCAGAATACGTTCCAGCTGCAGGCCGGCGTAATTGCCAACCCGCGGGATTTTACTGGCCGCGGCCGGATAATCGGCATGTTCGACGGTTCCGACAATCATCTTGCCGGCATCGATATTATACAACTGCTCAACCAGATGTGGCGCCAGCACGACCAGGCGCGGTGGCGTTGCCGCCACGCCGTGAAAGCTGCACAGAAGCAGCAGGGCTGTCAGCAGTCTCACCAGTCGAGTCCTCACCAATCGACTTCTCACCAGTCCGCCTGTCACCAGTCGACTCCCTGCTGGGCGCGGATACCGGCATCAAAAGCATGTTTTACGTTCTGCACTTCGCTGACAGTATCTGCCAGCTCCAGCAACGCGCGGTGGCAGCCGCGGCCGGTGATCACCACATGCTGTTGTGGCGGGCGGGCTTTGAGCACTTCGAGCACTTCGTCCAAATCCAGATAATCGTAGGCGACCATATAAGTCAACTCATCAAGCAGCACCAGCGCAATGGCCGGGTCTGCCAGAAATTGCCGGGCCTCTGCCCAGACCTGCTGTGCGGCAGCACGGTCAGTATCGCGGTTTTGTGTCTCCCAGGTGAAACCTGTCGCCATCACGGCAAAAGGCACGCCATGCTGTTGCAGTAAATTGCGTTCGCCACAGGCCCAGCCGCCTTTGATAAATTGCACCACTGCAGCTTGCTGGCCATGACCGGTCGCCCGGCACACTATACCAAAGCCGGCGGTCGATTTACCTTTGCCGTTGCCGGTAATCACTAGCAATAAGCCTTTGTCTTCGGTAGCGGCGGCGATGCGGGCATCAACTTGCGCTTTGAGTTTTTGCTGGCGTTTCTGGTGACCGCTCTGGTCATCCGGCTGTTGGGTTTCAGTATTCATCGGTGCTCCGGCGGCTTAATAACAACAAAAAGAACAAACTGCCACACAAGGCGGTCAAGATACCCAGTGGTAATTCCTGCGGGGCCAGCACAGTACGGGCGGCACTATCGACCCAGATCAGAAAAATGGCGCCACAAAGTGTGCTGCCAAACAGCAGTGGGACGACCTGGTTGCCGACCAGCAGCCTGACCAGATGCGGGATCATTAAACCGACAAATCCAATACCGCCACAATAAGCCACCACGACCGCTGTTAGCAAAGCACAGAGCAACAGCAACACCAGCCGCCAGCGCTGTACCGCAACCCCTAAGCTTTTCGCCATATCATCTGACCAATTCAGCGCAGCCAGCTGACGCCGGCCGACAGCGCAGACTGTTAAAGTGATCGCGAGCGTGATGCTAAGCAGTTGCACCGCCGGCCAGTCGGCGCGGCTCAAACTGCCCATCAACCAGAACATGATACGGTTGGCGGCAAAGCTGTCGGCCTGATACAGCAGCAGGCTTGCGACGGCGCTGCAAAAAAACGACACGGCAAGGCCAGTCAGCAGCAAAGTGCTGATACTCTGCATGCCTTGTCTGGCCGCCCGTTGCGCCAGCGCTAACACCAGCAGAATTGCAAAAACAGCGCCGGCAAAGGCCGCCACCGGCAACGCCAGCGCCGGCAGCCACAAACTGCTGATGGTGGCGCCTAATGCAGCACCGGACACTACGCCAAACAGATAAGGGTCGGCTAAGGCGTTTCGGCTCAAAAGCTGCAATAAAGCGCCGCAAACAGCCAGCGCGGCACCGGCAAGTCCGGCCAGTAACACCCGTGGCAGCCGCAGCTGCCAGAAAATTTCGGCTTGCAGCGCATCGCCGGCTTGTCCCTGAAGTAGCGCGTACAATGAAACATCCACAGCGCCGATGTGCAGCGCTGCCAGCAGACTGGCGGCAAGCAAAGCGAGCCCGCATAAAAGCCGTAGCGTGTTTGTCATATCGGCTCCGGCGCAAAAGTAACCCGGCAACTGCCGGTGAACGGGCTTTGGTCGACCAGACAAGGCCGGCCAAATACCTGCTGTAATAACTCAGGCTGCAGCACTTGTCCCGGCGCACCGGCGGCAATCAGCTGGCCTTGCTGCAACAGGATGAGTTCATCACAGTAAGTCGCGGCCAGATTGATGTCGTGGAAACTGGCGAGCACACAAAGCCTGCTGCGGCGCAAAGTCGCCAGCAACTGATGCTGATAACGGATATCGAGGTGATTGACCGGCTCGTCAAGTAGTAACAACTGCGCCTGCTGCACCAGTACCCGGGCCAGATGCGCGCGTTGTTGTTCGCCGCCGGATAAGTGACTGAGTAAGGTGTCGGCCTGTTGACTGATGCCAGTCTCAAGCAAAACGCGTTGGATGTAGTCGCGGTCAATCTGGTTATCGCGCTGCCACAGCGCTTTGTGTGGTAACAGGCCTAACTGCAGCAGCTGGCGCACAGTCATCTCGCTTGGCGCCTGTTGCTGGCTGAGAAAGGCCAGCTGCCTGGCGCGCGCAGTGGCGCTGTATGCTTGCAGTGGCTGCTGCATCAGGGTTATTTCGCCACTGTCAGGTTTTTTCAGTCCGGCCAAAAGCTGCAGCAAGGTTGATTTGCCGGCGCCATTGGCACCCAGCAAGCCGTACAGCTTGCCCGCTTTGAGTTGCAGGCTCAGCGGCCCCAGCACAAAACCATCGGGCTGGCGTAGTTCAAGCTGTGCACATTGCATCAACAAATCTGACATGCGTTCAGTTACCGCAACTGCCGGCGGGGCCGGAGTCTGTAGCGAGGAGGATGCTGAATACTAACAAATATTCAACGCTACGCCCAGCAAAGCCGGCAGTCGCAGGCCGGACTCAGCCTGGTTTTATCACAGGGGGGATGTTTGGTAAAACACGGGCCGAGGTGCTGAAGTGGGAAAGCGGGGCACAGCAAAGCAGTGCCCCGGCAATGTTATTGATTGGCTTCGTTGTCGAGGCTGTGTAACTGTTTGGCGATATCCTGCGGCGAGCCGGTATTACGCGCCAGTGCCACATAAGCCACTGGCACTATGTACACAGTCAGCAGCGTTGCGACGCCAACCCCGGCACAAATCACCATCCCAATCACCATCCGGCTTTCTGAGCCCGGGCCTGAAGTGATAATCAGCGGAATACTGCTCATCACCGTAGTAAAAGCAGTCATGGTGATAGGCCGCAAACGCTGCACGGCTGCCTGATGGATAGCGCTGGTGAATTCAACGCCGGCGTCACGCAGCTGATTGGCAAATTCGACAATCAGAATGCCGTTTTTCGCCACCAGACCAATGATCATCACCAGGCCGATCTGGCTGTAGATATTCAGCGTCATGCCGGCCAGATAAAGGCCGCCAAGCGCGCCAGCCATGCCCAGTGGCACTGTCAGCATAATAACAAACGGATGGATAAAGCTTTCAAACTGCGCTGCTAACACCAGATAAGTGATGATAAGCGCCAGTGCGAAAATCAGCAGCGTTGACTCGCCGCTGTTTTTATACATCAGTGACTCGCCTTTATAGTCGATGCCGCCGACATCTTTAATTTCAGTACGAACCACGCCTTCGAGATATTCCAGCGCTTCACCCAGGCTATAGCCAGGAGCCAGGTTGGCCATGATGGTGATGGCACGCATCCGGTTGTAGCGGTTTAACGTTGACGAAGTGGCTTCTTCTTTTAACGTCACCAGGTTATCCAGCGGAATAAGCTGGTTAGAACCGCTGGAGCGCACATAAACCCCGGTAATACTGGTCGGGTCGCTGAAATCTGAATCGGCGCCTTCCAGGATCAGGTCATATTCTTTGCCACGGTCAAGGAAAGTGGTGACCCGCCGGCCACCGAGCATGGCCTCTAAAGCCCGGCCAACCACACCAACAGAAATGCCGAGGTCAGCTGCCCGCTCGGTATCAATTTCGACCAGAATTTGCGGCACTGTCTCTTTGTAGTCGTGATCAAGCATTTGCAAATTCGGGTTTTCCCGTGCTTTGGCGAGCACGATATCACGCCATTTCGCCAGCTCTTCATAGGTGTTGCCCTGAATCACAAACTGCACTGGCCGGCCACCACCACCGCCACGGCCTGCGGTCAGGCCGCTGCGCATATTGGTAAAGGCGCGCACATCGGACAGGTTATTGAGCTTCTGACCTATTTCCTGCATCAGTTCTGGTGTACGGCGCTGGCCGTTGTGCCAGTTTTCACTGCCGACAATCGCCATACCGCCGCTGTTGCCAAAACCGGGCACCCGGATTAACAAGCGATTCAGTTCGCCTTTTTCGTAGTAGGGCAGCAGGATATCTTCAATCAGCCGCATATTCTGCTGATTAGATTTATAGCTGGCGCCTTCGGCCGGGCTCATCATGACAAAAAAGGTGCCGCGGTCTTCCTGTGGTGATAATTCCGACGGCAGTTTAAATACCAGAAAGACGCTGATCGCCATACAACAGAGCAGCAGCAGCCAGCTTGGCCAGCGCACTGTGGTGACCATCTGCAGCTGGCGCAGATAAGCGGCTTCGACTTTTTCCATCACGTTATGCACAAACAGGCTGAAACCGCGTTTTTCCGGTTGCACTTTGAGCATTTTGCTACAGAGCATTGGCGACAAAGTCAGCGCCGCAATAGCCGAAAACGCTACCGCGGCCGCCACTGCCAGGGCAAATTCGGTAAAGAGTTTGCCTAAATCGCCTTGCATAAAGACTAGTGGCACAAAGACCGCGATCAGCACCAGCGTCGTGGCCACCACCGCAAAACCGACTTCCCGGCTGCCATGATAAGCGGCGAGCAACGGCGGCTGGCCGCGTTCAATCCGCCGGTAAATGTTCTCCAGCACCACAATCGAATCATCGACCACCAGACCAATCGCCAGCACCATCGCCAGCAACGTCAGTAAGTTGATGGAAAAATCCAGTGCATACAGCACGGTGACTGCTGCAATCAGCGCTACAGGCACAGTGATCGCCGGAATAAAAGTCGCGCGCACACTGCCTAAAAAGGCAAAGATCACCAGCACCACCAGCACCATGGCGATGCCAAGCGTGACATAAACCTCATGAATAGATTCGGCGATAAATAACGAGGAATCGTAACCCGGCACTATGGTCGTGCCCGGCGGCAGACTGGCGGAGATCCGGTCTACTTCAGCGCGGACATTGCGCACCACATCGAGCGTATTGGCTTTGGATTGTTTAATAATACCAATCCCCAGCACGTTTTTGCCGTCACTCCTGAATTCACTTTCTTCGTTTTCTGAAGCCAAAGTGACATCAGCGATTTCACCGAGCCTGACCAGATAATTGTTATCGCCTTTTTTCACCACCAGTCGCCGGTAGTCATCCTGGGTTTTATAAGTGCGGATGACGCGGACGATAAAATCGCGGTCCTGTGATTTGACATTACCGGCCGGCAACTCGACGTTTTCGTTGCGCAGCACGTTTTCAATATCGGCGACTGTGACATTGCGCGACGCCATCGCATCTTTATTCAGCCAGATGCGCATCGCATATTTACGCTCGCCGCCGATTTGCAGCCGCGCCACACCGTCGACGACCGAAAAGCGCTCAACGATATAGCGGTTGGCATAATCGGTCAGTTCGAGGTTGGTCATGGTGTCGCTGTTGAGTAAAAACCAGGCGATAGTGTCGTCATCGCCATTGGCTTTAACCACCTGTGGTGGGCGGGCCTGATCCGGCAGCCGTTCCATCATTCGTGACACGCGCTCGCGCACGTCGTTGGCGGCGGCGTCGATATCCCGGTTGACGTTAAATTCAATGATGACGTTCGAGCGGCCAACCCTGCTGCTCGAGCTGATATTGATAATGCCTTCGACACCGCTGATTAAATCTTCCAGCGGCTGGGTAATTTTTGATTCGACAATTTCGGCCGACGCGCCGGGGTAGTCAGTGCTGATGGTTACTACTGGCGAGTCGATATCCGGATATTCCCGCAGCGGCAGCATGCTGAAACAGACGATGCCGAAAATCACCAGCACCAGATTAATCACGGTAGCAAATACCGGTCGTTTTACCGACAGATCAGACAACAGCATCTGTTATTGCTCCGCTCTGGTGATCACGACGCCACTGCGTAGTTTCTGACTGCCTTGCGTGACAATTTCATCACCGGCTTTTAGCCCGGTAATCACTTCCACTGAACCGGGCAAGCGCTGGCCAGGAGTAATTTCAACCTGGCGCACTTTATCACCAGCTTCGACTACGAAGACATAATGTTTACTTTGCAGCGGCATCACGGCTTTTTCCGGGATTTGCACCACAGCGGTTTTCGCCAGTTCGACATGCACGTTCAGTAGCATGCCGGGCCTTAATTTTAAATCGGCATTATCAATCACGGCATGAACTTTGACCGAACGGGTCACCGGGTCAATCCGCGGATCTATTGCTTTGACTTTGCCGTGAAACAGATGACCAGCGTAAGCAATGTTGTCGGCGCTGATTGGCATATCAGTTTGCAGAGCTGCCAGGTAACGTTCAGCGACATTTAATTCAACACGGATTTTGCTGATATCATCCAGCGTCGTCAGTTCAGTGCCGCTCGCCAGATAAGCGCCGTTACTGACCTGACGCAGGCCTAGCAACCCATCAAATGGCGCATGGATCACCAGTTCGCTGAGGCGTGCTTCCAGCGCATCCAGCTGCGCCTGCGTGGCATTCACTTTGGCCTGCTGCTCGTCAAGCAATGACTGCGCGCTGGCCTGCGTACGGGTTAAGTTTTTCAGCCGGGCCAGCTGACGGTTTTGTTCTGTCATCAACGCCTTGAGTTCGGCGATGCGGGCACGTTCTTCGGTGTCATTAAAGCGGGCAATCAAATCGCCTTTTTTCACCGGTTGCCCTTCGCGGATATTCAGTTCAATCAAATAATCACTGCTGGCATTGACGATACGTGCCGAGTCATAGGCCAGTGCTGTGCCTAAAGCATCCACTTTGCGGGTAATTTGCGCAGTCTGCACCTGACTGGTGGTGACAAAAATGCTGCTGTCAGCTCTGCGATTTTGTTGCTCCGGCGTGCCGTTGCTCCAGAACAAATAGAGCAAAAAGCCAGCTAACAGTAACAGCAGGATCCAAATCAGGCGGGAATGTTTATTCAATGTCAAAACTCCGAGCGGTGTCATTCAGAAAAACCTGATGTATTGTAGGGAATCGATGTCAGAATGGATGTCGGTATTATCGCAGCACAAAGTGGATTGGTCGTATCATTCGGCTTAGAGGCAGAGGCAGCAGATGACAGAAAAAAAATGTGAAAGGTGCAGAATGATTCGGTTCTATCTGATCTGGACCATTCTGATGAGCATATTGATGTATTTCTATTTGAAGTCAATTTAATGGACAGACAGTTTTTTTCCGCCTCCGCGCGTGGTGGCGCCGTTTTATTTCTCAGTGCAGCTTCGATGTTTTTGCTCGGCATTTTGCTGCTGGCAGTGCGCGCAGATTTGGCCAGTTCACAGGCCTGGGTGTTATGGTTTTTACTGACCGCAGTGGCCGCTTTTGTTGGCATCAAAAAATTATCGGCGCCGTTGGTTTTAGTCGAGGCCACCGCTGAGGCGCTGATTTACCATCACCCAAGGGGCAGCTGGCGTTTACCCTGGCAGCACATTGCGCACGTGCAGCAGCTTGAATTGCAAGGCCGCGAACTGGCTTGGGTTGGCGTGCGCCTGCACAGTTACGATGCGCTGCTTGAGACCATTCCGCTGCGGTTGGCGGTGCGTTTATTAATTGAACAACGTGCAGTGCTGATCGCCGCAGCCGGCGGTGCCTGCCCGACCGGACGTTGTGCCGGCGACTATCTGGCGGACGCCACGGAGTTTCGTACCGCACAGCGGCAATACAAAGGCGTGCAGGCGATGTTTGGCCAGCGCATGGCGAATTTGCGGCAATTGCTGCAGGCCGATTTACTGATTCCGGCCGACTTCAAAGATTGCTCTGCGCAGGAGTTCAGCCAGTTTATCAACCGTCAGCGCTTGAATTTTACCCAAGAAAACAACGGCTAGACACACCGAAACCGCTGGTACATAATGCAAAAAAGTCTCCCAGCTGATTTGGTGAATTCACAAATGAGTACATACGAAAGACCGTTTCTGGTCAGTGGCCGCAATACGATTATCCACAAACAGAAAAAACTCGATTTGGTCATTATTAATGGCGATAACGATCCGGTGGTTTTAGTGTCGCGCACTGGCGTGAAAATGTTTGACGAACCTGTGCCGGCAAACCGGATTGAGGCCAAAGAGCGTTATATGGAGCTGGTTGATATCGGTAGCTCTGACGTGTTTGGCGAAGCAAAAACATTATTGTTTGTGCAAGCCTTAAACAATAAAGAATACAAAATAGATTACAGCAAAGTGGGTACAGATTTGTTTATCCGGGTGCATCAGGAAAACTATATCTAAAACTGCTTTTCACAGCCCAAACGCACATTTACTTGCTTTCAGGGCTGATTTTTGTTTCATTAACGGCAATGTCCGTTTGCCTGAAGTGATGTTGTCGTGAATAAAGTCGTTATGCAATTCGGCAAAGATCAAGATTTCATTGAAGTCAAAGTTGCTGTCGGATTAAACGAACTGACCGCTCAGGCCGTACGCGATGCTTTGCAAGAAGCAGGCTACGGCCGCTGTTTTATCCTCACCGAACAAATCAATCAGTTGCTGACCGATTATCAGGCACTGCAAAGCGACATCAAATTAAACAAACTGCAGGAAGGCGTTGTCATTCGCCGTAAGATTGCGCAGCGTAAAGATGCTGTGGTTTCGATCCAGATAGCGGCTGACGGCATGACCGCGGTGGCGGACATCATTGCTGCCTGGGGCGGTGCGCCCGTATCAGCTAATGAGCTGGTGAAAAAAGCTCAGGAGCAGGGCGTTAGTTTTGGTTTTCAAAAAGATGCGATAGTGCAGCTGGTTGGCGCTGCTAGTCGGGCTGAACCTGGCAGCAAATCGTCACAAGTCATTGCGATTGGCCGGCTGATGCAACCGGGACAAAATGCCCGTTTTGAAGCCTTAGTCGAAGGTTTAAATGTCCGGCCAAACCGACCTTTGCAGGTCAGCGAGTCGAAAGTCGACTTACGTGATTTTGGTGTGATCCCTTCAGTGCAAAACGGCGACGCCGTGATCCGCCGGTTACCACCAACCAAGGGGGTGGATGGTGTCTCAGTGCGTGGTGATATCACCCTAGCCCCGCCTGGTCAGCAGGTGGAATGGAAACCAGGTGAAGGCACCGAAATCAGCCCCGCCGATCCTGATTTGTTAATCGCCAGCAGAGACGGCATGCCACGAGTGCTGGACGCCGGCGCTGCGGTTGATGAAGTCTACGCTGTGAAAAAAGTCGACCTGAGCACCGGACATGTTCAGTTTAAAGGTGCGGTCATCGTCAATGGTGACGTCACTGAGAGCATGAAAGTGGTTGCCGGCGGTAATATTTTTATCAAAGGTGTCGCCGAGGGTGCATTGATTGAATCCGGCGGAGATATACAGATTGGCGGCGCCATCATCGGCCATCAGTTTTCGGCACAGGAACCCAACCTGGAAAACTTCAGTACTGTGGTGCGGGCGGCCGGAAATATTCGCTGTGCATTGGCACAATACGTCCGTGTCGAATGTCAGGGCGATTTTATCGCTGCCAAACAAATTAACCATTGTGATGTGACGGCGCGCAGCGTCATTGCCGGCTCTGAGGATAAACTGAACGGCAAAATCGTTGGCGGCCGGTTTTATCTGGACTTCGGCCTGAAAAGTGGGGTGCTGGGGTCTTTGTCGGAAAGTTCACTGCAAATTAACCTGAACCGGCGTATTGATCCGGTGCTGGAAAAGCAGCAGGCGCTGAAACAAAACATTGCCATGGTCAAACAGGAAATGGAACAGATCCGCCAGACGCTGGAACAGATGAAACAGCAGGAGCGCTCAGCGGCCGTGCTCGAGCAGATGAAATATCTGGTCGATGATTTTGAAGCGCAAAAAGCCATTGCACTGGCGCTGATTGAAGATGTGAAGCTGCTCGAAGTAGACCGGCTGAGCAAAATGGCTGAAGTACTGGTGCTAGTGAAACAGGAAATGTACGCCGGCGTTGAATTCCGGCTCGGGGCTGAGGTGTTACCGGTCAAACGTGAACATGGCCCGAGCAAGATATTATTGCAGGACAACCGGCTGGCGATAGACCCATGGGTCAGCGGATAAAACCGACCAATCCCCACAGATCTGCGACTTTGGCCACGGCAATGACCCCAGTATACTGATAAAATTAGGCCCGACGCCGCTTCGGACTGCTCCATGAAATTACCTGCGATTGTATTATTCTGTTGTTTACCGTTATTCGCCGTGGCCAGCGAATGCAAAATGGCATTTCGCCACGGTATCCTGATAGCGCCGGATCAAATTCGTATTCAGACCGATTACCGCACGCAGTATCAGATTAACGATGACCAGCAGCTGTTTATTCAGGGTGAATTGCAACAGCTGTCGGCAGACGACATCGAAGTGCTGCAAAAATACAGCCACAGTCTGCGTAAGTTCGTGCCGCAGGTCGTGGGGATCGCCGTCGACAGTATGGAACTTGGCTTGCAGGCGATTGAAAGTATGCTGGTTGGTGTTGGCAGTAAAGCGCAGCAGGAGGAATGGCAGGCGCTGGTGCGGGAGACGACTTATCAAATCATGTCGCGTTTTGTCCGTAGCGGTGAGCATTTTTATCTGGCGCCACAAAGCCTTAACGAAATGGACGCCTTTTTGCACGGCGAGCTGAAAGACAATTTAAATCTGCTGGCGAAAAACACCGTTGGTGCAGTCTGGCAGGCGTTACGTGACGCCTTGCAGCAGACCGACGACAATTTTGAACTGAACGACAGCCGGGACTGGCAGCCGGTAGAGCAGCTGGTCGATAAAATCAACCTGGGGCTTGATGCCAAAGCCGAAGAGTTGGAAGCCAAATCGCTGTTATTCTGTAACCGGCTGGTAGAAATTGACCAGATAGAAACAGAATTACAGCAACGAGTGCCGGGTTTAGTCGCTTACGATGTGGTGATTGCCAAATAATCTAAACCACACTGTAATCATTGCCGAGAGCCGCCGGCATCGCGTTATCCACTTCATCACTAATCGCATCCAGCGTTTTTTCTGCTTCAGCCAGTTCGCTGACTTCGGCGATATGGAACAAAGCTTCCCCTTCATTAACCAGCGGTAAGTTATTGCGGCCAATAATGATACCGCTGAACGGTGCCAGCACCGCCACTTCAAAATCTGAATAAGGCGAATAGATGTGGGCCAGCACGTCACCAGCGGTCACAATTTGCCCCAGCCGCTGGTAATAGCGGGCGATACCGTCATGTTCGGCGCGGATCCAGCTACTTTTCTTTGAAAATAACGAATCGGTTTTTTGCTGGCGTTTTAACGTTTTGAGCATGCCGAGACTATGCATCACATTGACAATCCCCCGCACGCCAATATTGATCGCCTGTTCATCAAAGCGGAGTGCCTCGCCGGCTTCGTACAAAATGATCGGAATACCAAGGCCATTGGCGGTGCCGCGCATCGTGCCGTCGCGGCTGGCGGCTTTGATGATAATGGGTGCATTAAAACTCTCGGCCATCTTCAGCGACACTTTGTCTTTTGAAGTGGCACGGACTTGCGGATAGTTGCTGCGATGGATAGCGCCAGTATGTAAATCAATCACATGCGTACACTTTTTCAGGATGCGGTCAGTAAATTGCCAGGCCATCCGGCTGCCGAGCGAGCCTTTTTCGCTGCCGGGGAAACTGCGGTTCAGGTCGCGCCGATCTGGCAGATAACGGCTTTGCTGCACAAAACCATAAGTATTGACGATGGGGACTACCACCAGGGTGCCTTTGAGATTATTCAGTCGCGGCAGGCGTAATAAGCGCCGGCAAATCTCCACACCGTTGATTTCATCACCGTGCAAAGCGGCGGTAATAAGCAACACCGGCCCCGGCCTTTTGCCGTGGATCACATGAGCGCCGATATTCAGTTCAGTGTGGGTGTAGAGTTTGCCAAACGGAATGTCTACCACCATGCGCTGGCCGGGGGCTATCTGACTGTTGCCGAGTACAAAATCCGCCTGCAGTGGTGCCGCTGGTTCTGTGCTTGCTGAAGCTGCAGTGTCGTCAACCGCTGGTGTGGTCGTGGCGTCTTGTTCTGCGTTGGTGGATAAGTCGATTGGCTCTGGCATCAGCGCCCCTGCAGTTTTAACCATTGTTGTTCCAGATAATCCAGAATTGCGCCGGCAACGTCAACCGTGGTGGCGGCTTCAATGCCTTCAAGTCCCGGTGAGCTGTTGACTTCCATGACCACAGGACCATCTGCTGACTGCAGAATATCGACGCCGGCCACTGCCAGCCCCATACATTTTGCCGCCTGCAACGCGGTTTTTCGCTCGGTGCTACTTAGTTTCACTGCAGTTGCTGTGCCACCACGGTGCAGATTGGAGCGAAATTCGCCGGCTTTGGCCTGGCGTTTCATCGCGGCAACCACCTTATTGCCGACGACAAAACAGCGGATGTCGGCGCCTTTGGCTTCGCTGATATATTGCTGCACCAGAATATTGGCATTGAGGCCCATAAAAGCCTCAATAACGCTTTCCGCAGCTGTGCGGGTCTCAGCCAGCACGACGCCAATGCCTTGGGTGCCTTCGAGTAATTTAATCACTAATGGCGCACCGCCGACCATTTCAATCAGGTCGGGGATATCGCCGGGTTTATCGGCAAAACCAGTCACCGGCAGGCCAATGCCATCGCGGGCCAGCAGTTGCATTGAATTCAGTTTGTCACGGGCGCGGCTGATAGCATCTGCGGTATTGAGGCAATACACGCCCATCATTTCAAACTGCCGCAGTACTGCATTGCCGTAAAAGGTGATCGAAGCGCCAATGCGCGGGATCACCGCGTCAAAGCCTTCCAGCGCTGCGCCACGAAAGTGAATAGATAACGCATTGTGGTGGATATTCATGTAACACAAGGTTGGGTCTATCACTTCCACCTGATGGCCACGCGCGATGGCGGTATCGACCAAGCGGCGGGTGGAATACAACTCAGCATTACGGGATAACACAGCAATTTTCATGCGGACTCCGAAGCTCGCAATTTTTTCAGGGATCGCCTGATTCTAGATGGATTTTTTAAAAGCGGGAAAGTGGCCTGCTCTTTCTACTGATCTATGGCAACAGCAACAAAGAACCAAGGCCCAGGAATACAAAAAAGCCAATGACGTCAGTGACTGTCGTCAGGATCACTGAACCGGATAACGCCGGGTCAATCCGCGCCTTTTCCAGCCAGACTGGGATCAGCACGCCGGAGAAGGCTGCGACCAGAATATTGATCACAATCGCCAGTGCGATGACTATGCCGATGATCCAATCACCAAACCAAAGATAAGTGACGGCACAAATCACCACGGCCCATAAAATGCCATTGATAAGGCCGACCCCCAGTTCTTTGCGCATCAGCGCCCAATAGGTTTGCGGCGTGATTTGCCCCAGCGCCAGGCCACGGATAATCAGCGTCAGCGTCTGACTGCCGGCGATACCGCCCATACTGGCGACAATGGGCATCAGCACGGCGAGCGCGACCTGTTGCTGCAGAGTGGCTTCAAACAATCCTATGGTCCAGGCTGCCAGAAAAGCAGTCAGTAAGTTGATGCCAAGCCAGACCGCGCGGCTTTTGGCACTGGCGATCACTGGCGCGAACAAGTCTTCGTTCTCATCAAGGCCGGCAGTGTGCATGAACTGGCCTTCAAGGCTTCTGCGCACGTTTTCCAGCGCTTCACCAATCGAGATCCGCCCCAGCAACTTACTTTCTTCGTCGACCACTGCCAAAGCGCTGTAACCAGAGCGGGCGACAATATCCGAGCCGGTGTCCAAATCCATCTCGCCTTCAACCACAGGCGCATCTTCGTCGATATATTCAACCACCGGCAAATGTGAGGGCGCGCCCAACAAACGGGTGCCGTGTAACTGGCCGACGTAACGGCCGGTGCGGTCGACTACCATCAGCGAGTCCTGATATTCGGCGTCTTCATTGAGCTTTTTGAACATCCGTACGGCATCGCGGACTTTGGCGTTGTTGCGAATGGTCAGTACATCGTGGTCAGCATAGCGGCCGCATTGATCGTCGGTGTAGGCGAGTGCGGTGGCAAGCCAGAGTTTTTCGCTGGCGTCGAGTTTAGAGCAAGCCGCCTGATATACCGCGGCGGGTAATTCGTCGAGCAGTTCAATCAGATCATCGACGTCCATCCGCTCCACCAGTTCGGTGAGGGCAGCGTCGGGCAACTGTTTAAAGATGTTTTCGCGGGCGTCTTCCCGCATGTAACCGAGGGCGTGGATTTGTTCGTCCGGATGCAGACCAAGCCAGGTGCTCAGGCGTTGCTCAAGCGGCATCGCTTCCAGTGCGACGGCGATTTCTTCCGGCTCCAGCTGGCTGAGTTTTTCCCCGAGCAGTTCGGCTTCCTGCTCGTCAAAACTGTCGCGGACTATCTCTTCGATATCCAGCAGCTGGGTTTCAGCCATAATCCGGGCCCTGTCGGCAGGGGCCTGCGACCCCTGAGTGAAAATTTGCTGCGGATGATACCGCAGCAGGGTTAGTTTTTTATAGTGAATTCAACAGCATTTTTTACGATAGCGCAGTTTGCGTGCGCTGCTACCACCAGCGTTTGATTTTGAAACCTAACAACATGCCAAGCGCAATGGCCGCCATGCCGGCTAAGGTCCAGAAATAACCCAGTGGCATATGTAGTTCCGGCATATTGTCAAAGTTCATGCCGTAGACTCCGACGATAAAAGTCAGCGGAATAAACACTGTTGACACCATTGTCAGTAACTTCATCCGTTCGTTAATTTGATGGGAAGACGTCGACATATAACTGCTGACCAAATCACCGAGCTGATCGTAGTACATTTGGGTCATCGAGTGCAGCCGTTCAAATTTCTCATAAAAATCACGCAGTTCGACCGCTTCAAATTGTGACATCACACCGACAGCGCCATCGTCCGGCGTCAGCAAATCAGCAAACATCTCTTTTTGATAGGCGAGGTTACGGTCGAGTTTGCGAAATACCGAACGCAGACGCATGATGCGGCTCATTTTATGGTCATCGCCGTGCGTCAGCATGGCATCTTCGAAATCACCCAGCTCGTCTTCAAAATTAATCAGTTTTTCCAGATAACTGGCAGACACGGTATGGATGTAGTTTTTCACCCATTCTTTAATCGGGGTCACCGGTTTGCTAACATCGAAGGGCTGTATTTTATAGTGGCCGGTTTGCTCTGGCAGCTGGCATTTAAATAACAATACCTGATTTGAGAACAACAGACTGAGCTGGGCATGGCCAGGGTATTCATGAAAACTTTCACCGGCAAAAGCCCGCAAAATCAATAAAGTAAAGCCATCATAAGCTTCCAGTTTTGGCGGGTGGCGCTCACGCAAATAGTCATCGGCAATGACCGGATGGATTTGAAACCGGTTCAGCACCTGTTGTTGTTCTGAAAAGCTCGCTGCGGACAAGTCTATCCAGGCTTTTTGATCGCCATGCAGCGGCAGTTGCAAGGTGGTGATATCGCCGGTGTGCCAGCTGTTGGTTTCCGGGTTGTATAAATGCAGGATCAACATGCGCGGTCCTTTCAAACTCCATTCCTGTCAGCATAAGCAGTTCAAGGATTTTGAACCAGCAGAAAAGTGCGGGGAATATCACAAAAAATAACCCCCGGGTCTGCACCGGGGGTTGTCTGTACTAAGCAACATACCAGGCAAACATGCCTGATAGATAGTTAAGCGCTTTGTTTGCCTTTAATATAGGCGTCGACCAGTGATTCCAGTACATCCAGCGGCACCGGGCCGTTTTTCAGCACCACGTCATGGTATTCGCGGATGTCAAACTTGTCGCCAAGCGCCGCTTTGGCTTTATCGCGCAGTTGTATAATTTTGATCATGCCAATTTTGTAAGCGGTGGCCTGGGATGGCATCACGATATAGCGTTCTATCGCATTTTCCGCCTCGGTGCGGGCGTTTGGCGTGTTGTCAGCTAAATACTGAATTGCCTGTTCGCGGGTCCATTTTTTCGCATGAATACCGGTATCAACGACCAGACGACAGGCGCGCCACAGTTCCATCGCTAAACGACCAAAGTCAGAGTAGGGGTCCTGATACAGGCCAATGTCTTTGGGCAGTAATTCAGTGTATAAACCCCAGCCTTCGCTGTAGGCGGTGTAGCGGCCGAAGCGGCGGAATTTAGGCAGGTCACCCAGCTCCTGCGCGATCGCCAGTTGCATATGATGGCCCGGAATACCCTCATGGTAGGCCAGCGCTTCCATCTGATATTTCGGCATATCTTTCATATTATGCAGATTGGCATAATAGATACCGGGTCTGCTGCCATCCATCGAAGGCCGCTGGTAAAAGGCTTTACCGGCCGATTGTTCGCGAAATGGCTCGACGGCTTTAACAATCAGGTCGGCTTTGGGCTTGACCAGAAACAGGCTGTCGAGCTGCGATTTCATATGGTCAATCAGGCGCGTTGCTTCGGCCAAATAGGCCGCTTTACCCTCTGCGGTGTCCGGGTAATAGAACTGAGCGTCATCACGCATAAAGGCAAAAAACGCCTGCAGGTCACCTTTAAAACCAACCTTTTGCATGATGGCTTTCATTTCATCATGAATTCGCGCCACTTCACTAAGACCAAGCTGGTGAATTTCCTCAGCGGTCATTTTGGTGGTCGTCGTGCGTTCCAGCGCCATATTGTAGAAGGCTTCGCCATCTTTAAAGCGCCAGACGCCGTCGTCCGTACCGGCTTGTTTTTCCTGCGCCGTTAAATAAGCAATCAGACTGTCATAGGCCGGTTTCACGCTGCTGGTCAGCGCCACTTCCGCTTCTTTAATCAGCAGTTGTTTGGCACCATCGTCCAGCGTCAGCTTGTTGACTTTATTGCGGAAATCTTCTAGTAAGGTGCTGTCAGCACCGGCCGTGAACGGCGCGCCTTTGATGATATTCTGACTGGCTTCGATCACCAGTGGAAACACAAATTTCGGTGGAATAATGCCGAGTTCAGCGCGCTTGGTCAGCTGTGCTTCGAGCTGTTTAAACAGCTGCGGAATACCGTTTAAGCGGGCGATATAGGCTTTGGCGTCGGCTTCATTGTCAATCTGATGCTGGTTAATCAGCAGCGCCGGCACACCGGCATGCATGCCAAACATCTGATTGACCGGATAGTTGTAATAACGCCATTTGTCGTTGGCAATATCCTCTTCCAGCTGCTGTTTAAACAGCTGATAACTTAAAGCCGTTTGTGTATCGAGTTTACTGACATCAAACTGCGTCAAATCTGCTAACGCCTTTTTAGTCAGCGCCAGCTCTTTGTCGTTTTGCTCATCGGTCAGCTGATCCCATTTGTCGTAATCTTGTTTGATGCCAAGCTGGGTCAACGCCATCGGGCTTAATGCAGCGGCGTCATTAAAATATTGCTCAAAAAAGGCATTGGCTTTGGCCGATTCAGTCTGAGCTGTCGCTGGTGCTGTCTGAGCAGCTGCAGCCGGTGCGCTCTGGCTGGTGCTTTGCTCTGGTGCTTTGTCGCAGCCGGCCAGCAGTGCGGCTGACACAGCGATACTCAGCAGTTGAAGTTTTAATCTCATGATGTCCCCGGGTTGTTTTCATTATTGTGGCGGTCAAACCAGCCGGTAGCTGGTATTACAAAAACAGTTGCAACAGCTCATTGAGGTAACGCACACCTTGTGGAG
>SSFI01000015.1 GCA_008015325.1 Rheinheimera sp. | reverse complement strand
ATTCACCGCGCTGCACCAAGCTACGAAGATCAAGCTGCTTCAAACGCACTGTTAGAAACCGGTATCAAGGTTATCGACCTGGTATGCCCGTTTGCGAAAGGCGGTAAAGTTGGTCTGTTCGGTGGTGCCGGTGTAGGTAAAACCGTAAACATGATGGAACTGATCCGTAACATCGCAATCGAGCACAGCGGTTATTCAGTATTCGCCGGTGTAGGTGAGCGTACCCGTGAAGGTAACGACTTCTACCACGAAATGAACGACTCAAACGTTCTGGACAAAGTATCACTGGTTTATGGCCAGATGAACGAGCCGCCAGGAAACCGTCTGCGTGTGGCACTGACCGGTCTGACCATGGCTGAGAAGTTCCGTGACGAAGGCCGTGACGTGCTGTTCTTCGTTGACAACATCTACCGCTACACGCTGGCCGGTACAGAAGTATCTGCTCTGTTAGGCCGTATGCCTTCAGCGGTAGGCTACCAGCCAACACTGGCGGAAGAGATGGGCGTTCTGCAAGAGCGTATCACTTCAACCAAAACTGGTTCTATCACATCTATCCAGGCCGTTTACGTTCCTGCGGACGACTTAACTGACCCGTCTCCAGCCACTACGTTCTCTCACTTAGATGCAACAGTAGTACTGAGCCGTAACATCGCGTCTCTGGGTATTTACCCGGCGATCGATCCACTGGACTCTACTTCACGTCAGCTGGACCCACTGGTGATCGGTAAAGAACACTATGAAGTGGCCCGCGGCGTGCAGTCAGTGCTGCAGCGTTACAAAGAGCTGAAAGACATCATCGCTATTCTCGGTATGGACGAACTGTCAGATGCAGACCGCACCACAGTATTCCGCGCTCGTAAGATCCAGCGTTTCCTGTCACAGCCATTCTTCGTTGCTGAAGTATTCACTGGTTCTCCAGGTAAATACGTTTCACTGAAAGATACTATCCGTGGCTTTAAAGGCATCCTGGAAGGTGAGTTCGATCACATGCCAGAACAAGCCTTCTACATGGTTGGTTCTATCGACGAAGCGATCGAAAAAGCGAAGAAGCTGTAATTTTACAGCTTTAGGAGAGCGAAATGGCGATGACAGTACAGTTGGACGTAGTAAGTGCCGAAGAGAAGATTTTCTCTGGCCTTGTTGAGTCCATTCAGGTTACTGGTAGCGAAGGTGAGTTGGGTATTCTACCTGGCCACATTCCACTGCTGACTGGCATCAAGCCAGGCATGGTGCGGATCGTAAAACAGTTCGGTGAAGAGCATCTGATTTATGTGGCTGGTGGTGTACTTGAAGTACAACCACACACTGTCACAGTGCTGGCCGACGTGGCGATCCGCGCTGAAGACCTGGACGAGCAGGCAGCGCTGGCGGCTCAGAAAAAAGCCGAAGAAGCGATGCAACATGCCGGCGCCGACTTCAACTACGCAGAAGCGGCGGCACAACTGGCCGAAGCAATTGCGCAGTTACGTCTGATCCAGAGAATGCGCAAGAAGTAAGTTGTTTCTTGCTGAAAAAGCCACCTGCGGGTGGCTTTTTTTTTGGCCATTTATTTATGTTAATCTGAGGTTTCCGACAAACATAAAGCGGCAGGAAGTGTGGAGTTAATTCCTGGTGCCAGATAAGCAGGCCTGCGGATGGAACAAGACAACAAAAAAAACTATTCATTGGGAAAAATGGACGGCGATCAGCACTGTGGTAATGGCTTTATGTGCACTCATTACGTCAGTGTGGCAGGGCTATTCATTCCAGCAACATAACAAATTGTCGCTGCGGCCTTATCTGGAGTTTGAAGCCAATATGGACCCGGCCGCTGAAGGTAGCCCCGCTTTTGTTTTGTTGGTCAATAACAATGGTCTGGGACCGGCTGAAGTGACGCAGGTGGATTTTGAGGTCGCGGATCAAAGGCCGCACAGTGCGCACGGCATCTGGCCGGCGCTGGGCATTGATAATTTCAAGCTGTGTTTTGGTGCCGGTAACGTTGCCCGCTTTTACAAAGTCGGCGACCGGCAAATGGTGATCCGTGCTGCCGACGAATCCTGCACTTTAACACCAGCGCAGTTCGATAAACTGCTAAAAACCCTGAAAATCACTTTGCACTACAAATCCCTGTACGGTGAAGAATTTGTCGCGTCTTGGCGCGGGTGAATAACTGTGGTTGCGCCTCGTTTACCTGCACCGGACGCCGGCCCCTGTAATTTCAGTGCTGTTCGGTTAGAATGGCCGCATCATTGTTAAAAGGATTGGCTCAAATGGCATTAAACGTCGTGATCCTGGCAGCCGGTAAAGGCACCCGGATGAAATCAGCTTTACCGAAGGTGTTGCACAAAGTCGCTGAGCGGCCGATGGTGCAGCATGTGATCGACACCGCGCGCCAGCTCAATGCGGCGCAAATCAACCTGGTGTATGGCTATGGTGCAGAGCAGCTCAAAGCTGGTTTGGGTGAGCAGCCGCTGAACTGGGTGCTGCAGGCTGAGCAACTGGGCACAGGCCATGCGGTGCAACAGGCGCTGCCGCATGTGGCGGATGACGACGTGGTGCTGGTGTTATACGGCGATGTGCCACTGACCCGCTTAGAAACCCTGCAACAACTGCTGGCAGCTCGCAGTGAAAACGGTCTGGCCGTGCTGACTGTTCATCTGCAAAACCCTACCGGTTATGGCCGGATGGTGCGGCAAAACGGCAAAGTAGTGGGTATTGTTGAGCAAAAAGATGCCAATGCCGAGCAGCTGAAAATCACCGAAGTGAACAGTGGCATTATGGCGGTACCCGGCAAACAGCTGAAACAATGGCTTGGTAAACTGCAAAACAATAACGCCCAGGGCGAATTTTATTTAACCGACATTATTGCGATGGCGCATGCCGATGGCGTTGATATCGCCACCGCGCATCCTGCCAATCCGATTGAAACCGAAGGCGCGAATAACCGTGTGCAGCTGGCCCAACTGGAACGGGCCTATCAGGCGCGCAAAGCCGAAGAGTTGATGCTGAACGGCGCAAACTTACGCGATCCGGCGCGCATCGATGTGCGTGGCGAAGTGAGCGTTGGTTCGGACGTGATGATCGATATCAACGTCATTTTTGAGGGCAAAGTGGTATTGGGCAATGGCGTGGTGATTGGCGCCAACTGTATTCTGAAAGATTGCACTGTCGGCGATAACACTGAGATCAAAGCCAATACCATGGTGGAATCTTCTACTATCGGTGCGGACTGTTCGGTTGGGCCTTTTGCCCGCATCCGGCCCGATTCAGTGCTGGCGGACGACAGCCACGTCGGAAACTTTGTTGAGCTGAAAAAAACCCGGCTCGGTAAAGGTTCGAAAGCCAACCACCTGACTTACCTCGGCGATGCGGTGATCGGCAGCAAAGTGAACGTCGGTGCCGGCACTATCACCTGTAACTATGACGGTGCCAACAAGTTCCAGACCACTATTGAAGATGGCGTGTTTGTCGGCTCCAACAGTTCGCTGGTAGCGCCGCTGACGCTGGGTAAAAACAGCACTGTCGGCGCCGGTTCTGTAGTGACGCACGATGTGGCCGCTGACGAGCTGGTGGTGGCGCGCACTAAGCAGCGCCATATCAGTGGCTGGCAACGACCGCAGAAGATTAAGAAATAAGTAAAAAGGCCGACATCACCGGCCTTTTCTGTCAGAAACAATAAGGAAATCAACGATGCAGGCGCGGTTTTTTAGTGTCATTTTGTTGTTGTGCAGCGCACTGGCGCAGGCCGACACTGCGGTCTGGCGGGTCAGTAAAGGCGAAGACCAGCTGCTGATTGGCGGGACTGTACATCTGTTGCCGCCGGCACAATATCCTTTGCCAGCCGGGTTTGATGCGGCGTTTCAACAAAGTGACGTACTGGTTCTGGAGACTGATTTGGCGCCGATGCAGGACCCGGCCCGCGCCGCTTCGTTGCAGCAACAGCTGCTGTATCCGGCAGGTACTACACTGAGCAGTAAGCTGGCAGCTAAAACCCGCCAGCAGCTGCTGGAGATCCTGCAACGGCACCGGTTGAGTTTGCCACAAATCGAACAGTTCAGGCCCGGTATGCTGGTGACTCAGCTGACACTGCTGGAGTTGCAGCAACATCAGTTCACCTCACCCGGTGTTGATCAGCATTATCTGACATTGGCGCAGCAGCAGAATAAAACGCTGAAATACCTGGAACCAATTGAATTTCAACTGACCTTATTAGCCAGCTTAGGTGAAGGCCGCGAAGATCTGTTTTTACAACATGCGCTTGCTGATGTCAGCGACACTGCAGACATGATGGCCAAAGCACTCAGCGCCTGGCGTACTGGCGATTTGGCGGCAGTGGAGCAACTGGTGCTGGCGCCAGTGAAATTAGCCGATGTGCAGACTTATCAGCAAATGTTTGTCGCCCGTAATCAGGCCTGGTTGCCGCAAATTCAGGCGCTGTTCGGTAACAAAGAACAAGAGCTGGTGCTGGTTGGTTTGGGACATTTAGCTGGTAGCGAAGGGGTGTTGGAATTATTGCAACAAGCCGGCTATCAGGTGGAGCCCTACCAGATTAAGTCAGGATCTGACAAAACCACTGAATAGGTTGGGTCAGCAGCTGCAGTTTTGGTGCGGCGAAGTAACTGTAAAGCCCGAGTTTGCTTTCCAGTAACAGCAACAAGGCATTGGCGAACAGCATCGCCAGCATAAACAGCAGAAAAACCTGACCGGCCTGACGCCAGCCGGGGGACTGGATAAGATCTGAATGCACAGAACTTTGGGCCATGATGACTATCCTTGCGTATGTTGAAGCTGAACTTTGGTCGTTTTAATACGGAAAAAAGTTTAGGGCGGATGAGAAAATAAATCGTTTTTGTTGTGACCATCGCGCATTGAAGCGGGATGACAGGGGAAAATATGCGTTGGTTACCAGCGTTCGCTTTTTTTAGTTTTCTAATTTGGGTGATAGTGGCGGCCGATTCTGGTGCGCCAAACTATTTTTTGCAGCTGGCCGGGTCTTTGCCTTATGGCGATAAAATCGGCCATGTGCTGCTGTTCGGTGCACTGGCTTTGTTGCTGAACTATGCCACCAAAGCGCGGCAAGTGGCGTTGGGGCCTGTCCGGCTTTACCTCGGCGTGGTGCTGACTTTAGGCTTTGCCTTGCTGGAAGAAGGCAGTCAGTTGCTGTTCCCGTCACGCAGTTTTGAGCTGCTGGATATTCTGGCCGATTTACTTGGCGTGACGCTGGCAACCATAGCGACTAGCTGCTTTTATCAGCTGCGCGCCCGTTATCGTCGCCGACGTGTTGCTTTAGCGCAACAAACCGACGATGAAACCTCAGCCGGTTAAAGCAAATTTTTCCAGCCGGTATAAAAACGCTTTGTAGGGCAACTGCAACAAACGGGCGGCCTGGGCTTTATTGCCGTCACAGCGCTGCAGCGCCTGCTGCAGACAACTTTTTTCCAGTGATTCAAAGGCGAGCCCTTCCGGTGGCAGAATAAAACCGCTGGTCGGAGCCTGGCCTACATCCGGCTGCAATCCTGCCAGCAATTCCTGTTCATCCTGCAGCAGTACATAGCGCTCAATCCGGTTGGCTAATTCGCGTACATTGCCGGGCCAGCGGTAGCTGAGCAGCTGTTTTAGCGCCTGTTTACTTAAGTTTGGCGCCTGCTGCTGATAACGCTGTTGGTGTAATTGCAGAAAATGCTCCAGCAGGCGCGGAATATCTTCACTGCGCTCCCGCAGCGCTGGCATATGCAGCGGGACTACATTAAGCCGGTAAAACAAATCTTCGCGAAAACGGCCTTCACGCACTGCCACGGCCAAATCCTGATGACTGGCAGCAATGATGCGCACATTCAGCTTAATTTCCTGATGGCTGCCGAGGCGGGTCACTGTGCCTTGCTGCAATAAGCGCAGCAGTTTTGCCTGCAGGCTGAGTGGCAATTCGGCGATTTCATCGAGAAACAGTGTGCCGCCTTCTGCCGCTTCGAACTTACCGGCTTTGGCCGCGTGAGCGCCGGTAAATGCGCCTTTTTCGGCACCAAATAACTCAGCCTCAGCCAGGCTTTCCGGAATAGCGCCACAGTTCAGCGCGATAAAAGGCCCGTGCCGGCGCGGTGATAACTGATGCAGCGCCCGCGCCGCCAGCTCTTTGCCAGTGCCGCTTTCGCCGCTGATAAGCACAGTCACATCAGTGCCGGAAATGCGCTGAATACGCTGGAATAGCTGCTGCATGCAAGGCGCGTGGCCAATGATATCGACCAGCTGTTGCTGTTCACTCAGTGCAGCGCTCAGTTGCTGGTTTTGTTTGCGCAAGCTGCGGGCGCGCAGGCCTTTACGCACCGCCAGCAACAATTCCTGCCGTTTAAAAGGTTTCGCCAGATAGTCGTCGGCGCCGGCCTGAATAGCTTCTACCGCATGACTGACTGAACCATAGGCCGTCGCGATAACAAAACCGGCGGTCGGATAATGTGCTTTGCAATAATCCAGCAGTTCCAGGCCACTCAGGCTGCCGAGTTTCCAGTCGCTGAATATCAGCGCGATATCCGGTTGTTGCTGTAATTGCAAAATAGCCGCCGGTACGCTGTCAGCTGCGCTGACGCGATAACCTTCTGCTTGCAATAACTCAGTGACCAGCTGCCGCTGGCTGTGGTCATCTTCCACCACCAACAGTTGTGGTTGCTGTAACGACAACGGCTGATGTGATGCTTCTGATGCTTGTGAGAGGGTCATTGGTTGATCTCCGTGCCCAGCCTGATTTGAGCCAATACGCCGCCTTCTGGTCTGTTTTGCAGCTGAATATCGCCCTGGTAATACATTTGTAGCAGGCGCTGTGCCAGATAAAGCCCCATACCGGCACCTTCGGCTTTACTGCTGATATGCGGCTGAAACAAACTCGCGACAACGGCTGGGTTCAAACCTAGGCCTTGATCTGTGACCTGAAAATAAATGCCGTCGGGTTGCTGCCATAGCTTCAGGCAAACAGTGCCCGGTTGCGGGCTGGCTTCGACGGCGTTACTGACCAGCACATGCAGAATAAAGCGCAGTTCGGCCTCAGCGCCGCGGCAAATCAGCGCTGGTGCGTCCAGTTGCAGCTGCTGCGCCGAGAATTCCAGACACAGGTCCTGCAGCACTGCTTTGAGCGCCACTGGCGTGCTGCGGTCAACGCCCTGGCAGCTCAGCGTCAATAAGGTGCTCAGCGTGCGGTTGATATGCTGCATTTTTTGCTCAATCAGCTGCTGCAACGCCTGGTCGTTGCAGGATATCCGCTCCAGCGCCAGTGCCATGGTGTGAATGGGGTTTCTGAGTGCATGCACCAGGCCGCGGCTCATTTCGCCGAGTTCGACCAGCTGTTGCTGGCGGGCCAGCTCGGCTTTTTGCTGCTGCAGGGCGGCAAGCTCAGTGCTGGCCAGATTAAACTGCTGCAGCGCTTGGCGATATTCTGCCAGCGGTGCCTGTGTATCGAGCTGAATACCAGCCTCGCCCTGGCCTAAGGCACGAAACCCCTGCACCAGTCGCTGCAGCGGCTGTAATACACGCGCACCAAACCAGAGCAGCAACAACAACGCCAAGACGGTCGACAGTGCCAGCGCCAGTAATTGATAACCCAGATATTGATTGATCAGTTGCTGGCTGGAGCCAGTGGTTTTTAATTTAAACTGGCTGACCCAATGCTGCGGCGCTGCGCCTTGCTGTTTTAATTCAGCCAGGGTTTGTTCGAGTTGCAGGTTGAAATCGAGGTCGACGTTGGCCTTGCCTGCGCCATCGCCGTGCTGTTGCATTTTGACGATGGTGATGCCGTTTTCCAGTTTGCGCACTTCGACTTGCCGGTCTTGCGGCGCAGTGCGCGCAGCCGCTGCTTGCTCTTGCGGTTCTGATGCATGTGGTCGCGGCTTTTCAGCACTGCTGAATACCTGCACGTCGCTGTTAGTCGAAAATACAAACTGATGCTGCAGTTTTTCCGCTGTACGGGCCAGAATGATCCGGCTCAGTGCCTGACTTTGTTCACTGAGTTGTTGCTGCAATTGCTGCTGAAACCACCACAAAGTCAGCGCCTGACTGAGGCCCATCAGCACAAACAGACTGCAGACGCCGAGGATCAGGGCTTTGGGCAAACTAATTGACATGTGTATTCCTGTTGCGAAGGCCCTAAGCAGGCCGCTGTTGGGATCTGATGGCAAATTCGGTGCCAGTACAACTATCCGTGTACGCTGATTAACTGACTGAAATAACACATCTTTATAAAAGGCTGTCAGAGCCTGCCGCAGCCAATAGCGCATATCAGCACTTTGATCTCCTCATTTCGGGATACTTTTCCGTCATGCGCAAGCTTCAAATTTTAAGTGCATGAAAATAAACAATAAAAATTCTGGCATCAAACTTCCTACAGGTATACGTCAGAGTCCGCTGCCGGGCTCTTATTCCCAAGGAGTGAAATGATGAAAAAATCTGGCCAGTTTTTACCGAAAGTGTTACCGAAGATCCTATTTCCGCTGCTGTTGTTGTCACTGACGGCCTGTGCCCAGGCTGGTGCCGTGTCTGAACCGACCGATAAAAGCCCGGACAAAGTGACCGAGAAAAAACAAACCAAGGTCCTGGTGCTGAACGACGCCGACGGCAAAAGTTTTAAATGGGACAGCAGCCAAAGCCCGGCTGAACTGGATAAAGCGCTGGCGGAATTACCGGCAGAAAAACGCGATAAAATCCGCAAAATCGTCGAACAGATGAAATCGACGGCACCCGGGGAACCTCATGTGCTGGTAAAAACCCTGAGTGCTGGCGATGGTGACGATTTAGACCTGGATGTCCGGGTCATCACCGACAAAGTGGTGATGCACAAAATGGTGGCCGGTGAAGGCCATGAGTTTGAGCTGATTAAAAAGTTACTGGCCAAAGGCAAGTTCAGCAAAGAACAGCTGCAGGAGTTACAAAAGCAACTCGACAGTAAATTCTGAACGGCCCTGCAGCAACGTCTGGAAAGCCTGGACCTGGCGTTGCGCTGGCTGAATGCTTGTCTGATGGCCTAAACATCGGTGAAAAACGCAAAGGGCAGCCGGCGCTGCCCTTTGTCTTTGTTACTGAATCAACTCAAATGACCAGCCGCATCACCAGCCACACTGGCGGCCTTTGTTTTGCTCGTCCAGATAAGCCTGCAGCGGCGCAAAGTACGCCTGAATCGCCGAAGCATCCATTTCCGGTTTGCCGGTTAAAGTGGCCAAGGCTTCCTGCCAGGGTTTGCTGGCGCCCATTTCCAGCATGGCATTCAGCGCTGTGCCGGCTTCTTTGCTGTTATAAATGGAACAGCGGTGGATTGGGCCTGCGTCTTTAGCAATTTCACACAGCGCTTTGTGGAACTGGAACTGCAGAATATGCGCGAGGAAATACCGGGTATAAGGCGTATTGGCAGGGACGTGGAACTTGGCACCGGCGTCAAAATCGGCTTCAGAGCGCGCTACCGGGGCGGATACCCCCTGATATTTTTCGCGTAACTGCCACCAGGCCTCGTTATATTGCTCTGGTTTCACCTGACCGGAAAACACCTGCCAGCGCCACTGGTCCACTAACAACCCAAAGGGCAGGAAGGCTACTTTATCCAGCGCCATTTTCATCAACAGGCCAATATCTTTGGATTCGTCCGGCACTTGTTCGAGCAGGCCAATTTGCTGCAGATATTTTGGCGTGACCGACAAAGCAATGGTGTCGCCAATGGCTTCATGGAAACCGTCGTTGGCGCTGTCCTGATAAAACACCGGCTGATGTTTGTAGGCACGTTGGTAGAAGTTATGTCCTAATTCGTGGTGGATGACCGCAAATTCTTCACCGGTTTTTTCGATACACATCTTTATGCGTAAATCGTCTTTGGCGTCTAAATCCCAGGCCGACGCATGGCAAATCACGTCGCGGTCACGCGGTTTGGTGAATTGTGACCTGCTCCAGAAGGTTTCTGGCAGCGGTGCAAAGCCTAATGAGGTAAAGAAGCCTTCGGCACCTTTGACCATTTTCAGCTCGTCATAGCCTTTGTCTGCCAATAACTTAGTCACGTCATAACCCGGATCTGAATTTTCCGGTGCGACTAAATCATAAATATTGCCCCAGGTTTGTGCCCACATGTTGCCGAGTAAATGTGCCGGGATCGGTTTATCTTGCGGCACTTTGTCGGTGCCATATTTTTCACCGAGTTTCGCGCGGACATGGCAATGCAGCGCCTGATACAGTGGTTTGACTGCGCCCCATTGTTTGTCCAGTTCAGCGGCAAAGGCGTCGGCGTTCATATCATATTTGGAGCGCCACATAGCGCCGGTATCGGCATACCCCAGCTCACGGGCGCCTTCGTTGGCGAGTTCTACCTGACGCACATAGAGCGGTTTCATCGGGGCTGCCGTGTCGTGCCAGCCTTGCCACATCTCGAGTTGTTCATCAAAACTACGCGAACTGGCCATCACCGCCGACATTTCACCGAGCGCCATTTCTTTGCCATCAGCTTTGGTGTATTTGCCTTTGCCGTACATGGCATTGAGTTTGGCGACTATTCCGGCCAGTTCTTCAGTTTTGGCCGGATCTTTCGGCGCGGCTAAAGTCAGCGCCAGTTTCAGTTTATCCAGCTGGCGGCGCGTATCGGCGTCAACTTGCGTGTCATTAAAACGCGCGGCTTCATTGGCGAGCGCGACCACGGCTTCGGTCAGTTTTTTATTGTAATCGGCCGACAGCGCTTCAGTGTCTTCAGTGATATAAGTATTAGCTATCCAGTCGGCGCGGTTGACTTCGAGCAATAACTTACGGGTTTGTTCCGAAGCTTTCGCGACAAAAGCTTTGGCTTCTTCGGCCGTGGGGGCTGCGGCTACAGCCGGTGCGGCGGCGGATTGTGCCGCTGGTTTATTGGCCGGTTGGCAACTGAGCAAAGCGCCGGCGACCAACACTGCTATTAACGTAGGTTGAAAAGATGTTTTCATAATGGTTCCTGTATTTTTATTATGAGGCGCTTGAGCCCCGCGAGTATTGGCTTGCCTGCAGGTGAAAGCAAATCTGATCAGTCTGGTATTGTGGTCACTTTGTTAATTTGTTATTGATCTGCTGAGGGTTTTTAATCAGGACACGACTTTTATGCCGGGGATATTGCGTTACAGTGCGGTGCTATTGACTGGGGTGTTGATTGGTTTTGGACTGGCGCAGTGGCAGCAACCGGCTTTATTCGCACAGCCTGCTGCGGCTGCGGCGTCTGCTGTTATCGCTGCACCAACTGCTGCACCGGCTACGAGCACACCAGCACCGACAATTGCGACGGCTCCGGCATCAGCGGAACCGCAGCAGCCGGCCAGTACAAACACGCCGGCTTTATCTGATCCGGCCTGGCAGCAATCGACAGTCGATGAAAACTGGCTGGCCTTTGTTGAACAGCAGTATCCCAAGCGGCTACAGCAGGATTTGTCGTCCTTTCCGGACCCGGTAAAGCAGCAGATGCAGGCGTTCCAGCGCTCAGAAGTGGATACTGACTGGGCACTCGCCACAGAGCAGCAATTGCAGGATTTATTCGTTACGCAACAAGAGCTGAAGTTTTTACAGGTGGAACGCGTGCAGTGCCGGCAAAATGGCTGTGAGCTGTATGGCACCTCACTGAAACCTGCCGCGCTGGATGCGCTCAATCGCCAGCTGCGCCAGTTCCACTCCAACGAGACCAATACGATGATTATGGACCTGACCCTGCCTGGGGCTGAGCAAGGGAATTTTTATTTGTTATTGTCTGGCATGAAAAAAGACTGAACCGGCACCCGGTTCAGTCTTGTGCACATTGAGCCAAAAAGATCAGACTTTCGCCAGCGCCTGGGCTAAATCCGCCAGCAAGTCTTCGATATCCTCGACGCCGATACTTAAACGCACCAGCTTGTCGGTGACGTTGGCGCGGGCACGGTCTTCCGGTGTCATCGCCGCGTGCGTGGTGCTGGCCGGATGGCAGGCCAGGCTTTCTAAATCGCCGAGACTCACCGCCTGAGCGAACAACGTCAGGTTGTCGAGTAAACGGGCGCAGGCGTCAAAGCCGCCGTGCAGCTCCAGCGCGACCATGCCGCCAAATCCGCTGGCGGTATCGGCAATCGCCTGATGGCCCGGATGAGCCGGTAAACCGGGGAAATACACCGCGGTGACTTTTTCTTGCGTGGCTAAAAACTCCGCCACCGCGCTGGCGTTGTCACAATGCGCCCGCATCCGCAGTGGCAGCGTTTTGACACCGCGTTGTAACAAATAAGCTTCCTGTGGCCCCATCGGCACACCGATATGTTTCAGCGCCACTGTGCGTACGCGCTGGATCAGCGGGCCGTTACCGGCAATCACACCAGCGATAATGTCGCCGTGGCCACAGAGGTACTTCGTGCCGCTGTGCATGACCAAATCCGCACCGATGCTGAGTGGCTGAAACAGGGCCGGTGTCAGGAAAGTGTTGTCGCAGACTGTGATAGCACCAATTTGTTTGGCGACCGCGATGATCTTGCGGCTGTCGACGACTTTCAACGTCGGGTTGGTGACCGGCTCCCACAGCACTAAGCGAGTGTTCGGGTTGTGGCGGCTGACAAAATCATCATCTGAGCTGTAGCTGACCACTTTAACGCCGGCGCGCACTAAGGTATTACGCAAAAACGCGTCGGTACCGCCGTAGACCGGGTCGATAAAGGCCACTTCGTCGCCTTGTTGCGTCAGCGCGTACACAATAGAGCTGATGGCAGCCATGCCGCTCGCTACCACCACAGCTTCGTCGGCGCCTTCTAAAGCCGCCAGTTTTTGTTCCAGCGCGCTGGAGGTTGGGTTGGCGAAGCGGCTGTAGATATACCCCGGATTTTTGCCGGCAAAGCGATCTTTGCCTTCCTGCGCTGTGCCGTAGCTGTAGGTGCTGGTCAGATACACCGGGGTATTTAATGCGCCGGTAGTTGGGTCTGGTTGTTGGCCGGCATGGACGGCCAGCGTTTGCGTTTTCATTGAGTTCTACCTTGTAAACGAAGACCGGGCCAGCCGGTAATATTGCTGGAAAGCCTAGCGAATTTGTCGGAAAAAACCGAGCCATCCGGACGCGCAGCTTGCTTGGCGGCTGAGTCTGGATGGCGAGTAATAAGAGGGCTAACTTGCTTGCGCCAGTTCCGGATAATGCCGGGCTGCCACGTCGCGATGCGAGCGCAAGCGGCCCTTCAGCGTGTTTTCGCCCACTTGCCGCAATAGCGGGTTGGCAGGGTCTGTCGCCGGGCCTTGTGCTTCAGCCGCTAGTTCGGCGTTGAGCGGCAGTACCGGGACTGTGGCATCGAGCTCGGCCGCCATAAAAAACGCCACTGAGTAGCGGTCCTGTTGCTGCGGACTGGTGACGCGGTGCGTGGTGGCCTTCAGATAACCGTTTGAGGCCATTTCCAGCAGCTCGCCGATATTGACGACAAAAGCGCCGGGAACCGGTTGGGCCAATACCCAGCCGTCTGCAGTTTCCACTTCAAGGCCGGCTTGTTGGTCCTGCAGCACCAGCGTCAGATAACCCGGGTCTTTGTGGGCGCCAACGCCTTGTTTGCTGGCAGTCGCAGCCGCCACCGGATAGCGGATGATCTTCGTATGCTGGTATGGGCCTTCATGGCCATTCAGACCAGCGATGGTGTGATCCAGCGCATTGGCCGGTAATTCCAGTGCTTCTAACATGGCGCGTAATAAGGTGACAGTGACGTCGGTCAGTTGCTGCTGAAAAGCCAGCAAAGCCGGTTTTAACGCTGGTAAAGCGGTTGGCCACTGATTTGGCCCGACTAAACGGCGCCACAAGGCATTGCTGGTGGGCAGGCCGACAACTTCGTCTTCACGCATGATGTCAAACTGTTCGCGCTGATCCGGCTGGCCACGCGTCAGTTCGCCGTTTAAGCGGGTGTAACCACGAAAATGCGGTGAATTCAGCATTTGCACCTGTGTTTTCTCCGCCAGCGGTAAAGCAAAAAATTCGCGGCCAAGTGCCAGCATTTGCTGTTGTTCTTCAAGGCTGATGCCGTGACCAGTCAGGTAGAAAAAGCCGACATCCCGCGACGCCACGCGCAGCTGACGTAAAAACTCAGCACGGTGTTCACCCTGGTATTGCGCTAAATCCAGCATCGGTAAAGTGGCTGTGGTCATCAATCAACTCCGCATCTTTAGTCTGCCGCAATATCAGTACGGCGGTCATTGCGGCGCATTTAACCAGCAGAGGAAGTGTTGAAAAAGCAGCAATTGATGCTTTATCAGATGATTTAGTTATAACTGGAAGTCTGGGTGTTTAGCGGTTTGTTTTAGATTCTGGTTATAAGGGGTATTTATGACAGATGCAGCGGCGGACTACGGTGATGATTAATGTATCTTATTGAAAATAAACAATAGTTATTAAATTGACTTTGGGTTTTAGCATGCTCAGCGGCCAGACTTTCAGACTTCTCGATACAGCGAATTTAACTTGCTAAGAACAAAGTGGCATAAGGCCCCAATAAACCCCAATAAAAAAAGGGGGCTGAAATCAGCCCCCTGTTCAACTATCCAATCTGCTTACATCTTGTAAGACACAGTGGTGTAGAAGAACTGGCCGATATTGTCGTAGCTGGCTGAACCAGTACCTGTACCAGTGGTGACACCTGGCAGGTTGCGGTCAAACAGGTTGTCGACACCGACGCTCCAGTTCACGCCGTTTTCAAACTGGTAACCCAGGCTGATATCGGTGATGAAGTAGCTGCCGTAGCCCATGATGTCAACCGGGTCCGGGTTGGTTACCAGGTCCTGATCTGAGTACAGGCTGACCGCGCTTAAGTGACGGGTTTTCCAGGTCGCTGTCCAGGCATCCCGTGCATAAGACACCGAGAAGTTTTCCTGCCATACCGCTTCACCTTCAGTACCGGCGTTCTCTTCATAAACTGAAGGATTGTCCTGGAACGAGAAGGTTTTGCGTGAATCCAGATAAGTACCGATCAATTTGGTTTTGACCAGGCCGCCCATGACGTCAAAGTCATAACCAATTTCAAAATCGACACCTTCAGCAGTTTGTGCAGCCACGTTTTGGGTGATTGAGGTGATCAGCTTCAGCTCGCGGCTGGTCGCATCCCGTTTAATCAGGGCACAGAACTGGTTGTTGATGCCGTTCGGGTTATCCACACATTTGTTCAGGATATCCTGCGCCGTCACAGAAGCAATGGCGTTGTCGATATCAATAGACCAGTAGTCGACAGTGAACGTCAGGTTCTCAATCAGCTCAGGCTGGTAAACCGCGCCGACTGTGTAAGATTTTGACTCTTCCGGTTGCAGTGCCGGGTTGCCGCCAGATAAACCTTCAATCGATGACGCGGTGGCAGTTGGGTCAAATGTTGCCGGAATACCGAGTGCCTGACAGTTTTGTACCCGCAGTGCGCTTTGGTTGTATTGCTTGCTGCACGGGTCATAGACGCTGAAGAATGTCTGGTTTTGCGGGCCGTACAATTCACCGATATTCGGTGCGCGCAGTGCGACTGAATAGGTAGAACGCATGCGCAGTTCATCAGTGATGGTCCAGTCTAAACCGGTTTTCCAGCTGGTGGCGTTGCCGATCGAGCTGTAATCCGCCACACGAATAGCTGCATCAAAGGTCAGGTCCTGGATCAGGAAAACGTCAGCCACCAATGGCGCGGTGATTTCAGCAAAAGCTTCTTTGACGTTGAACTTGCCGTGTTCTTCCTGCAGCGCGTTTAAGAAAGTCGCGCCTGTGGCCGCAAAAGCATCTGGGACTGAGTCACTTTGTTCATGACGGTATTCGGTACCGGCAGCAAAACCAACCATGCCGGCTGGTAATTCAAACAAGGCGCTGTTCGACACGCTGGCGTTGACCACTTCTTGTTTGATAGTGCTGGTTGACATTGAGTTGGTGTTAAACCAGGCGCTGGCGGCCGGGTTCACGGCACCATATCCAAACACGCTGGTCGGTACACAACCGGCGGCGCGGGCAGCAACGTCACGACAAACGATTTTACCGTCGGCATCTTTGATGGCATCAATCGACTGGGCGAAATTTTTGCGGATCAGGTTATTGAAGTTTTGCTGTTCCAGTTTGGTCTCGCCATAGACGGCGTAGCTTTCATAGCTCCAGTCGTCGTTCAGGTTCCCTTCCAGCGCAACCAGGGCACGGTTGGTGATCCGGGTGTTGCTTTCCATGCGGCGGCCGGCGTCTTTGTTGAAGCGGTGCAGGTAAACAGCGTCCAGATCGTTTTTCGCCATCAGCGCTGCCAGTGTCGGGTGGATATAAGCGTTGTCGGCGGTGATTTCCAGTGCTTTGTCATACTCAAAGAATGATGGCTGGCCAGCGCTGTCGGCTTTGCTCACCACATGCTTCACTTCGGCACTTAACAGGTGGTCGTCGTTCAGCTCGAAATTGGTTTTGGCGTTGAAGTTGTAACGCTTAAATTCTGGCTGTAAGTCCTGATATTCTTTCAGGTCTAACAAATCACAGTTGCTGCAGCGGCCCCATTCACCGTAAGTGGTGCCGAGGTTTTGCAGACGGACTGAACCGTCCGGGTTAAAGGTGTACCAGTTCAGCGCATCGCCTTCTTCCAGATAGAAGTTGCCGTTGACGGATGAGTCATACCAGCCGGTATTTGGCAATGTGATGCGGTCTGGAATGCCGTCATGGATAGTGGCATTGGTCAGCGGGTCTTTTTTGTCTTTGCTGGCGGCGTTTCGCACGTTCATGTACGGCGTGCGGGTTAACGAACGCTCTTTGGCATTCAGCACGCGCTGACCTGACACTTCAGCGGCAAATGCGGCATTACCGCGGCCACCGGCGTAATCGCTGCCGTACGAGAAGTTAAATTTGTGGTTGTTGTATGGGTTGTCGTTGGCTTTACCGCCGGTCGCGCTGACTTCTAGGCCTTCGATGTTTTTCTTCAGCTTGAAGTTCACCACGCCGGTGACAGCGTCGGCACCGTAAACAGCAGATGCGCCACCGGTGATGATTTCAACAGATTCGATCCAGGCGGTCGGGATGGTATTGGTGTCCACCGAGGCAGAGCCTGCGCTCGATGACACATGGCGTTTGCCGTCGACCAGTACTAATGTGCGGTCTGCACCCATGCTGCGCAGGTCCAGCAGGTTCAGGCCGGCAGTGCCGATGTAGTTGCCTGAGTTGGCCGTCGAATAAGTAGAGGCCAGCGCCGGCAATTCGTTTAACACTTCGCCGATGTTCAGCGCACCGGTTTCCATCAGTTCAGCGCCGGAAATAGAGGTCACCGGAGACGGCGCTATGGCGCCTTCACGCATAATACGTGAACCAGTCACCTGCACGCGTTCAACCGCGCTGGCTGATTCGTTGGTTTGCTGAGCGATAGCCGCAGTGCTGAACAAAGCGGCTGAAGTGGCGGCTGCGCTCAGACTCAGTCTGATGGCCTGGGTTAATAATGGACGACGGAACATCAACACCTCACAATAACGGTACAAAAAATGTGTGAAAGCACATTTACCGGTTGCATATATTTGCAGAATTTAGCCCCGGAAGCGGGGGCGGCGCATTTTATAGAAAATCGCTACAAAAGCTAGCTTATCTGCGGTTGATGGCGGTTATCTCAGCATTGGTTGCGCATAAAAAGCACAAAAAGATGAAAATTTATTCATCTTTTTGTTGAGACAGCGTCATGATCGAGTGCTCTTTCCACTTAATTATGACGAGTTCAGCGAGCGTCAGGGCCTTCAGGGCAAGGCGGCTCGTTGAAGGCATAGTGGCGCTCTGTCGAAACGAGGCAACGCAGTCCTGAAGGTCCTGACACTCGCCCGCAGGGTCGGTTTAAAATGTCCACATACGTCGTTGCCTGCTTTTGATTTAGCGCCACTAAACCTGCAAGCAGCCGCCTCGCCTGTGGGCATTTTAATTCCGACTGAATCGCTCACAATTAAATGGAAAGAGCACTAGGCAAGGACAGTGGCAGCTGTTTAGTCCGGCTTTTTGTCGGTGGGACAACATAGCTGTCCTTCGTCAACCGGGGCAGCTTTTGCCGCTGTGACCTGATAACCGTCCATCTCCAATAAACCTTTGACCACCGCGTATAAAATCTGCAGAAACATAGTCTTCCCTCCTTTGCACAAATTCTGTGCTGATTCTGTGCAAATGATACGCAGGACATTTCGCGCTGATTAGCTGGTTATTTCAGGACAGATTGTTTCCAACAAGAAACAATCAGGCTATTTTGCTTTTGATACACTAGAGCACCATATAGTTTAAAAAAGCGGCAGCAGCGATAAGCAGAGTGGCCGCAGGCAAGGCCACAGCTCGAAAGAGCACCACTATTCCTTCGCCGTGTCGCCTTGCCTGAGGCAATTTCAGGCTGCTCTGCTGTTCGCTTATTAAACTATATGGTGCTCTAGCT
>SSFI01000091.1 GCA_008015325.1 Rheinheimera sp. | reverse complement strand
GTGGTCTGAAGCAGTTGTTGTTATTCAGTTTCCGCCAGGCCGCGCGTCGGAAAAAGTTATCCGCGCGCTTTGCTGACGTGCTGGAACTGGTGCGCGAAGCCTGTTTTTATGCCAATCAGGCCGGCGACACTGAACTGACCGGCGCCCATGTACAGCAGGCGCTCGCCGGTAAACAATATCGCACCGGCCGCATCAGCGAATCTTTCCTGGAAGACATTCAGGAAGGCCAGATTTTGATTGATTCTGACGGCTGGGCCGTCGGTAAAATCAACGGCCTGACGGTGCTGGAAATTGGCGACACCGCTTTTGGTACGCCGGCGCGCATCAGCGCCACTGTTTACCCTGGTTCCAATGGTGTGATTGATATCGAACGCGAAGTGGAACTAGGTAAAGCCATTCACTCTAAAGGCGTAATGCTGCTGACTGGTTACCTCGGCGCTAAATATGCCCAGCAATTCCCGCTGACTTTGTCGGCCAATATCGCGATGGAACAGTCTTATGGCCTGATCGATGGCGACAGTGCATCGCTGGCCGAAGTGCTGGCGCTGATCTCCGCCATTTGTGGCGTGCCGCTGCGTCAGGATCTGGCCATCACCGGTTCTATCAACCAACATGGTCAGGTACAGGCGATTGGTGGCGTCAACGAAAAAATCGAAGGCTTTTTTAAGTTGTGTCAGTCGCGTGGTCTGACTGGCCAGCAAGGCGTGGTGATCCCGGCCAGCAATCAGCTGCATCTGGTGTTGCAGCAGGATGTGATCAATGCAGTGGCCGCCGGCCAGTTCCATATCTACACAGTGCACACTGTCGATGAAGCGTTGGAACTATTAACCGGGCTTTGTGCCGGCGAGCGCAATCACAAAGGCCAGTACCCGAAAAAAACTTTAAACGCGCTGACGATGCAAAAACTGGCTGCCATTGCTGAACTGGTCAATGGCGGCGCTGAGGAAGAATAAATGTTGAAAAAGATAGTGTTGCTGGCGGGCTTGCTGGCTTTAAGTGGTTGTTCTAACGCCTATTATGCGGCGATGGAAAAAGTTGGTATTCATAAGCGCGACATCCTGATCGACCGGGTGGAAGAGGCGCGTGATGCGCAAATTGAAGGCCAGCAGGAATTTAAAGACGCGCTGGACCAGTTATCGCAGTTGATTGGCTTTCATGGCGGTGATTTACAAGGCCGTTATGAGGCACTGAACAGCCAATATGAAGACAGCAAAAAAGCGGCGGCTGAAGTCAGCGCCCGTATCAACAAAGTCGAGCTGGTGGCTTTTGATCTGTTCAATGAATGGGACGATGAGTTAAAACAGTATCAGAACAAAAAACTGCGCGCCGAGAGTAAACAAAAGCTGCTGGATACCAAACGCCAGTTTGATGCTCTGGTTAAAGTGATGCGCCGCGCCGAGAGTAAAATGCCGCCGGTGTTGCGGGTATTGCAGGATAATGTATTGTATTTAAAACATAATCTGAATGCGAAAGCGGTAGGGGCCATCTCCGGTGAATTTTCTGTGTTGCAACAGGATGTCGACCGGCTGGTGCAGGATATGAACCGGGCTATTGCCGATTCGAACCAGTTTATTGCCACTATCAAACAGCAATAATTTCTGCATAACAAGGACTGGGCATGACACAAAAAGCAGTTGTTGAAGCGATTTACCGGCTGGAACCAGGGTGTCTGGGGCCTGACGGCGCACAATATATCACTGAGTTTTGTCAGTTTGCCCAGCCGCTGGTCAGCAGCCATGCCCCGGCTTTTATGCAATGGGTGCTGACCCCACGTTTTGATAAGTCTTTGCCTGAGTTGCAGTTTTCGCTTGGTGGCCGGCTGTTGAATGACGCGCAGGCCGAGCGCTTGTGCGGCAGTTATCAGACTGATGCCGACACTCTGGTCGAAGAGCTGAATCATCACCTGATGCTGTTGATTGACCAGTATTTTGGTCGCTGGTAGCAGACTTCAGAAAGCTTTCAGTATTTTCAGATAATTTATTGTGCTAACGCAAAGTCAGTTGAAATGAACTGGCACATGCTGTTGTTAATCAATTACTACGGAGCGAACTAATGAGTAATTCTCGTTATTCCTTGCCGACCATTGCACTGCACTGGTTAACTTTTTTACTGATTATCGCCGTCTATTGCACGATGGAGTTTCGCAGTAGTTTTGAACGCGGCAGCCCGGAGCGTGAGTTGATGAAAACCGTGCATTATATGCTGGGTCTGAGTGTGTTGCTGCTGACGGTTGCCCGCATCTGGTTCCGCAGCCGTCAGCCATATCCGGCGATTGAGCCACAACCACCAGTCTGGCAACATAAACTGGCGGCTCTGGTGCATCTGGCGCTCTACGCAATGCTGATTGGTATGCCACTGTTAGGTTGGCTCATTCTATCGTCCGAAGGCAAAGTGATCCCATTCTGGGGCTTGGAATTACCGGCGCTGATCGCACCAAATGAAGAACTGACAGGTGTCTTTGAAGATTTACATGAATTAGTGGCGGATGCTGGTTATGCGCTGATTGGTTTGCACGCGCTGGCGGCGATTTATCATCATCACATCGTCAAAGATAATACGTTATTGCGGATGAAACTGAAGTAAGAAAAAACAGCGCTTTGGTATGTCAACACTATTGATGACCAGAGCGCTGCCGGGAACTGCAATAACTGTTATGAACTGGCGGGTTCCACCGCCATCAGCTTGCCATCCTGTAATAACATCCTGCCTGAAGGTTTCTGGCTGGTCTGCGTAGTTTTCAGCTCACCATCGTGCAGATAACGCACTTCATAACCGATAGTTTTCTCTACGGTCTTTTGCACCGTTTTGCAGACTTGCTGCTCCTGGTAGCTGACATCTTTTTGCTGCATGTCTTCCTGCACTTGTTTGCCGGCATAACCACCGGCCGCAGCACCAGCCACTGTTGCCAGTTTTTTGCCGGAACCACCGCCGACCTGATTACCCAGGACACCGCCAACTACAGCGCCAATTACAGTACCGGCGATTTCATGCTGGTCCTGAACCGGGGCGGTTTTGGCAATTTTTTTGGTGGTGCATTGTTCGTGTGGTTCGCTTGAGGTTTCGGTCAGCGCTTTACTGCTGACGATTTCAACCCATTGTGGCTGGGTGTCTTTCTGGCTGTTGTAATTGGTGGCGACTGCGCCTAAAGCGGTAATAGCGACAGCACCTAACACAGACCCAATCATCATCATCTTGCTCATTGTATTCTCCGAAAAGTCCGACTGACTTGACGGCAGACTAACCGGCTGAAACTGGATGGAAGCTGAATAAAACAAGAAGCCGCTAAATTAGCGGCCTCTTTTATCCATATGCTGGTGATGAAGCTCAGAAATGCGGTTCGATGCGATCTTTTGGCACTGTGGTATCGACGGCTTTTTCTGTCGAAGCCACGGATTCAGGTGCTTTGACCGCAGCATCTGCAGTTGCAGCTGGCGGTGTTGACGCATTGACGCTCTCTGGCAATTGACGCTGGCGCCAGAACAGCACTGCAGCACCTGCCAGACTGAGCAGATACAGCGGCCAGTCGCCGAGCAGGCTATACAGTGTGCGGCCTTGCGTTAACGGCACATCCAGTGTGAGCACGCCATCCTGAAATTGCGGCAGCTGGCCCAGCACTTTGCCATCTGCGTCAATCGCCGCAGTCACGCCATTGTTAGTCGCGCGCAACAAAGGCCGGCCAAATTCCAGTGCGCGCATCCGGGCGATTTCCAGATGCTGCCAGGGACCGTGGGAGTCGCCAAACCAGGCGTCATTACTTACGGTCAGTAATAAGTCGGTGTTATCACTGAAATTCGCGCGGATTTGGCGCGGAAAAGCGATTTCAAAGCATAAAGCCGCGAGCAGCTGATAACCCTTGGCCTGCAGGTTAGGTTGTAACCACTCGCCGCGGGCGAAGGAGCTGTTGGGTAAGTCAAAAAATGGTGCAACATCCCGCAGGAAGCGCTCAAAAGGCACAAATTCGCCAATCGGCAGCAGGTGATGTTTCTGATAGCGATTGCGGGTTTCATAATGATAAATCTGACCTTTAACGCCGGTATCGCCAACCACAATCATGCCGTTGTAGGCATCACCGTTACGTTTTACATCCAGAATGCCGGAGATCACCGCCGCCTGATTTTCGAAGGCCAGCATGTCGAGATTAAACAGATAGGCCTGTGCATCCGGCTCCAGCTGCGGAATGGCCGCTTCCGGCCAAATCACTAGACGGTTGGCAAGTTGTGGCCGTGTCAGCTGCATGTACTTTTTCATCGTCGGCAGTTCCTGCTCCGGCGCCCAGCGCAGTTCCTGGCGGATATTGCCCTGCACCAGTGCGACGCTGGCCTGGGTGCCCGTTGGCTGCCAGCCTTTTATTGCGCTAAGCACAGGCGTCAGCACTAGCAATAATACGGCGATGGCGAGCTGGCCCTGCTCGCTGCGTTGGATCTGCGCGCTATTCAGTTTGCGTGCGCTAAGGTTGGTTGTCAGACGGAAAAACGCCGCAAAGCTGCCGGCGGCAAACAGCAAGATAAAAGTGATCCCGGTTTCGCCAATCAGTGGCGCGTAACTGCCGAGCCAGCCATCGGTCTGGCTGTAGCCCACAGATAACCATGGAAAACCGGTGAAAATCCAGGAGCGCAGATTTTCGGCAAAGGTCCAGCAGATAGCCAGCAGCAACGGCCAGTAGCTGGCCTGGCCTTTAGCGAGACGCGCCGCCAGATAAGCAGCCAGCGCTGGAAACAACGACAGATAAGCTACCAGCAGCGCCATAATGCTGAGACTTGCGATCAGCGGCATGCCACCGAAAGTGGCGATACTGACGTGCACCCAGCTGACGCCAAGGCCAAACCAGCCCAGGCCATAACAATAGGCCAGCCAGGCGGCCTGCGCCGGGCTTTGGCTCTGGCGTAAAGCGACGGCCAGGATAGTCAGCGTCAGCAGTGGCAGGGCATGCCAGTCATAGGGGGCAAAAGCAAAGGTATTGAGCAGACCTGCGCCGACGAGCAGCAGGCTCATCAGCCCGGTCCGGGCAGAAATTCTGAATCGCACTGATTTTTCCTGCGGCGCCGTATGGCCGCCGTTATTCGTTATTGGTACTGTCAGTTTTGGGTTTAATCACTTGCAGCTGTACCAGCCGGCGGCTATTGGCTTTGTTGACTTTAAATGTCAGGCCACCGAGGTTGATACTTTCGCCTTTCACCGGCATATGGCCAAAGGCGTGCAGCACAATACCACCGATGGTGCTGGCTTCAGCCTCATCAAAACCGGTGGCAAAAGCCTCGTTAAATTCATCCAGCGGTGTTAAGGCGCTGACTAAGTACACATGACTACCTAGTTTACGGATATCTGAGCCTTCCACTTCGTCATGTTCGTCGTCGATTTCACCGACAATTTGCTCGAGGATATCTTCGATAGTGATAAGGCCCGACACGCCGCCATATTCGTCGACGACGATGGCCATGTGATAACGCTGCTGGCGGAAGTCTTTGAGCAGTGCATCGACTCTTTTACTTTCCGGAATAATCACTGCCGGGCGCAGTAAGTCGCGTAATTGCCACTCGGTCTGTGGTTTTAAGGCGTATTGCAGGATGTCTTTGACAATCAGAATGCCTTCGATGTGGTCTTTGTCCTCATTGACCACCGGATAACGGCTGTGATTGTTTTCCAGCAGGATTGGCAGATATTCTTCCAGCGGCTGGTCGATATCGATAGTGGCCATTTGTGAGCGCGGCACCATGATGTCGCGGGCGCGCATTTTGGAGATAGCCAATACTCCCTGCAACATGCCTTTGGTGTCGGTATCAATCAGCTGTCTGCTGTTGGCCTCGGAAATAATGGCTTCTAAATCAGTCAGGTCTTGGGGTTCTGCAGTAAAAATCGCGGCAATGCGTTCTAACCAGGATTTAGCGGCAGAACCGCGTCCCGAGTGTGGATTGTCGTCACTCATGACTTCAAATCAGCTCCATGTTCAGTCAATCAGATAAGGATTGGGAAAACCAAGGTCATGCAGGATTTGGATCTCTTCGGCTTCCATTTCCTCGGCGTCAGTCTCATTTATATGGTCAAAGCCCAGCAAATGCAAGCTGCCATGCACCACCATGTGCGCCCAATGCGCCTGCAGACTCTTGCCTTGTTCAGCCGCTTCGCGCGCCACGACCTGGGCACAAATCACTAAATCACCAAGCAGCGGCAGCTCAATACCAGGTGGGCACTGAAACGGAAAACTCAGTACGTTAGTCGGTTTGTCTTTTTCCCGATAATCAAAGTTCAGCTGCTGGCTTTCGGCTTCATCAACAATCCGGATGGTCACTTCGGCATCCGCCTGAAAAGGCGTTACTGCGGCGTCCAGCACCCGTTGCAGTTCGGCTTCGGTCGGTAAATCTGTTGCCGTACTGGCTTGCTGTAAATCCAGAATAATCGCCATTTAAACCTCTTTGCTGCGCCGGCGCGCCGGTTTGGTTACTGGCGCGACAGGCTCTTCTGTATTAGCAGCTTCCTGCGCCGCCGCTAACGCCTGTTCTGCAGCGCGCGCTGCGGCTTTAGCTTCTGCCACGGCTTTGTCGTGTGCTTCATAGGCCATGACAATTTTTTGCACCACCGGATGGCGCACCACATCTTTGGCAGTGAAATAGTTAAAACTGAGCGCGTCGACCTGCGACAACACATCAATGGCGTGCTTCAGGCCAGAATATTGACCGCGTGGTAAATCGACCTGGGTCACGTCACCGGTGATCACCGCTTTAGAATTAAATCCAATCCGGGTCAGGAACATTTTCATCTGTTCGACCGTAGTGTTCTGGCTTTCATCCAGAATGATAAAGGCGTCACTCAAAGTGCGGCCGCGCATAAACGCCAGCGGCGCGATTTCGATAGTGCCACGCTCTAAGTATTTTTCGACCTTCTCAAAACCGAGCATATCAAACAGCGCGTCGTATAAAGGCCGCAGGTAAGGGTCGACTTTTTGTGTCAGGTCTCCCGGAAGAAAACCAAGTTTTTCGCCGGCTTCGACGGCAGGGCGGGTCAGCACAATACGGCGGACCTGCTGTTTTTCCAGTGCATCGACGGCGCAGGCGACCGCCAGATAGGTTTTACCGGTACCGGCCGGGCCAATACCAAAAGTCACATCATGGGTCAGCACATTGGCAACATAACGGCTCTGATTGGCGTTGCGACCTTTGATCAGACCCTTTTTGGTCTTGATGCTGACTTCCTGTGTACCGGCGTCGACGCTGACCAGCGAACTGGGATTTTCAATGCTGCTAAGTGCCAGATGCACCTGTTCCGGGGTTAGCGGCTGTAATTTACCGGAAGCTGTGATGGTGTCCAGATACAGGTTTTCCAATAACTGGCGCACCAAGGGCAGCTGCTCAGTCAGGCCGAGTAAACGGAATTTGTCTTCGCGGTTTTGAATTTGCACGCGGAAACGGCGCTCAATCTGGTGCAGATGGTCGTCAAAAGGCCCACACAGCAAGGCGAGGCGTTGATGATCGGCCGGGGATAAATTGAATTCGAGGCTACTGATTGGGTTGTCCAAATGTCCTTCTCTCATCGTCAGATAAAACAAGTCCGGCAGAAAACCGGACTTGCTGGGGAAAAAACCAAAGACTGCCGCATTTATGCGTTTGGATCAAGGCTGATAAGTAGCAACACCTAAGGCATCCGGCGCGCTATTTTGCGCGGTATCCGGCTTTTGCTGGCGCGCCATAATCTGTTGTGGCGACACTTCACGGCGCAGACCCATTTGTGCTTCAGTGCGCACCACCACGCCTTTTAAGGAGTTGGTGAACACGTCGGTAATGCGCACGTCGACAAACTGGCCAATCATATCAGGCGTACCTTCGAAATTCACCACGCGGTTGTTTTCGGTACGACCGGTCAGTTCCATCAAATCTTTTTTCGACGGGCCTTCGACCAGGATCCGTTGTTCAGTGCCGAGCATGCCGCGGGCGATTTGCAGCGATTGCTGATTGATGCGGTCCTGCAGAATATACAAACGCTGTTTTTTTTCTTCTTCCGGTACGTCATCCGGCAGGTCGGCTGCCGGCGTGCCCGGGCGGGCGCTATAGATAAAGCTGAAACTCATATCAAAACCGATGCTGCTGATAAGCTCCATGGTCTGGGCAAAATCTTCAGCGGTTTCACCCGGGAAGCCGATGATAAAATCCGATGACATCGAAAGATTTGGCCGGATCTTTTTCAGTTTGCGGATCTTGGCTTTGTATTCCAGCGCAGTGTGATTGCGTTTCATCAGCGTCAGAATACGGTCTGAACCGCTTTGCACCGGTAAATGCAGGTGATCCACCAGTTCCGGCACGTCGCGATACACTTCGATAATATCGTCAGTAAATTCGACCGGATGCGAGGTGGTGTAACGGATACGGTCAATACCATCGATGGCAGCGACCAAGCGCAGCAGCTCAGAAAAATGACAGATTTGGCCATCGTGGGTTTCACCACGATAAGCATTAACGTTCTGTCCCAGCAGGTTGACTTCACGCACACCTTGCTCCGCGAGCTGAGCGATTTCCAGTAACACATCATCCAGTGGCCGGCTGACTTCTTCGCCGCGGGTGTAGGGCACCACGCAGAAAGTACAGTATTTGGAACAGCCTTCCATAATGGAGACAAAAGCGGTCGGGCCTTCGGCTTTTGGCTCTGGCAAACGGTCAAACTTTTCAATTTCAGGGAAAGATACGTCGACCACCGGTGAACGGTCGCCGCGCACGGCGTTGATCATTTCCGGCAGGCGGTGCAGCGTTTGCGGGCCAAATACGATGTCAACAAAAGGCGCGCGTTCGCGGATGGCGGCGCCTTCCTGCGAGGCGACACAACCGCCAACGCCAATGATTAAATTCGGGTTTTTCTTTTTCAGCGGGCGCCAGCGGCCCAATTGGTGGAACACTTTTTCCTGGGCCTTTTCGCGGATGGAGCAGGTGTTTAACAAAATCACATCGGCTTCTTCGGCTTCTTCAGTCAGGGTATAGCCATGAGTGGCATCTAATAAGTCAGCCATTTTTGATGAATCGTATTCGTTCATCTGGCAGCCCCAGGTTTTGATGTGCAGCTTTTTACTCATGGTCAGAATTTGCCTGTAACAGTCGGACGGAAAAATGGCGCGTATTTTAACTGACACCCTGCGCAAGTACCAGTGTTGCGCTGCCAAATCCTAAAATGCTGGGTTCAAAGCTGGCAAGTTTGGTGAATTTTGCTGCCAGTTCAGTCGCTGCAGAATACTGGTCTACACTTGTGAAAAGTTGTAAAGCCAGAGCGGAGTGAATAAATGAAACAAATCCTGTCGGTGCCATTGGCACTGTTGAGCCTGTCAGTGGCGGCAGAAATCGCGGTGGTGGTGCACCCTTCCAATGCCGCGGCGTTAAACCCTGAAGCGATAGCGCAGATTTATCTTGGCCGCAGCAAGAGCTTCCCGGACGGCAAAGCTGCCTTACCTTTAGGTCAGCCGGAGAGCAGTTCCACCACTGAAATGTTTAATCAGAAAGTACTGAATAAATCCGGCAGTCAAATTAAAGCTTATTGGTCCAAGCTGGTGTTTACCGGCAAAGGCACACCGCCAAAAGAGATCAGCAGCGACGCGGAAATGCTTGAGCTGGTCAGCCAGAATCCCAACGTGATTGGCTACATCGATAAGGCCGCGGTCACCGACAAAGTCAAAGTGCTGGCGACCTTTTAACCAGGCGCCAGATGCGATTAAGCCCGGCAGCGTTAAAGCAGGCGCTGCCGGCTGGTGACATATCCGGCGTAAAAGATGATCAGCACGCCGGCAAACCAGGCCATCGTCACCGGCTCCTGCCAAAACAGGTAACCAAACAGGCCGGCAAAAATCACACTGCTGTAAGTCCACATGCCAATATCGCTGGCGGGCGCCAGCGCATAAGCGCGAGTCATTGCCATTTGTCCGGCTGCCGCCAAGAGCCCCATGCCGGCAAAAGCCCACCAGGCGATGGCCGGCAGCGGATGCCAGTCAAATGGCACCGGAATAAAAGAGATGATGGCCGTCAGCAGTGAAAAATAAAACACGATGCGGGCGGCCGGTTCGGTGTCGGACATATAGCGGATCGTGGTTTTAGTCACTGCGACCAGCACCGCCGATAGTAATCCAATCGCCAGCATCAGCCAGTTGCCCGGGCCTTCGTTCAGTGGAATGGCAATAAACACGCCGATAAACCCCAGCGCAATAGCAAATAAAGTCAGTTTACTGGGGCGTTCATTGAGCCAGAACCTGGCAATAATCGGCACGACAAAAGGCGACAGCAACAGCACCAGCATGGCCTGCGCTAAAGGTAACTGACTGATGATATAGAAAAAACAATACATGGAGATAATGCCGGTGCTGGCCCGGCTTAAATGCAGATACCAACGTCTGGTTTTGAGAATTTGCGCACCCTGCAGGTAAATCCACGGCAGCATCACCAGCAAGGCAAAAAAATTGCGGAAAAACACCACCTGAACCTGACTGGCCGAGTCACTGGTCAGTTTGACCAAAGCGCCAATGCCGGCAAAACAGGCTTCAGCCAGCAACAACAAGGCCGCAGCCAGATATAAACGGGAAACAGGCACCATCGACTCCGGTACAGGCGCTAGGGCTGTATAGTTTAATGCTGTTGCAGGCTTTGCAGCAATTGCGCTGCGGCCATCGGTTTGCCAAACAGATAGCCCTGGATCAAATGACAGCCGCGCTGACTGAAAAATGCTAGTTGCTGTTCGGTCTCAACGCCCTCAGCGATGCAATACATGCCAAGGCTGCTGGCCATACTCAGCATTGCATCGATGATGGTTTCATCGTTGCGGTCGATGCCGATATCTTTAACAAAGCTACGGTCGATTTTGATGCCATCAATCGGCAGCTCTTTTAAGTATTTCAGTGACGAATAGCCGGTACCAAAATCATCCAGCGCCAGCTGCACGCCGAGTTCACTCAGTGCCAGCATAGTGGCAATCGCGCTTTGGTGGTCCTGCATCAGCGCACTTTCGGTGACTTCAAAGCGCAGACAGCTGGCTGGTAATTGATATTGCGCCAGCAGTTCTGCGGTCTCCAGTGCCAGATTTTGTTGCTCCAGATGACGCGGCGACAGGTTAACAGACACATATAACGGATAACCGGCCTGATGCCATTGCTGTAAATCGGCCAGCGCCCGCACCAGCAGAGCTTGGGTCATCGGTACTATCAGCCGCAAGTCTTCAGCCAGTGGGATAAAGTCATTTGGTGGCACCAGCCGGTCAGCGTCCTGCCAGCGCATCAGCACTTCCACCCCGACAATTTTACGCTGCAGACTGTCATATATCGGCTGGTAATAATTGAGAAACTCGTTGTGCTGCCAGGCACTTCTGAGCTTGGTTTCCTGTGCCAGCTGCATTTGGGCTTTGTCGTTCATTTCCTGAATGAAAAACTGGAAGTTGTTGCGGCCTAAATCTTTGGCGTGATACATCGCCACATCGGCGTGTTTGAGTAATTCAGTGGCATCGGCAGCATCTTCCGGATACACCGCAATGCCGATACTGGGGGATACGCTGACTGAATGCACACCGAGCTGCATAGGTTCGGCGATAGATTTCAGCATTTTACGTGCGACATGGCTGATATTGTCGTCGTTCTTATAGCTTTCCAGCAACACGACAAATTCATCCCCGCCAAGGCGCGCCACTGTGTCGGTCAGCCGCAAAATCGACGTCAGGCGTTTGGCAACCTGTTTGAGCAGTAAATCGCCGATATCGTGGCCGAGACTGTCGTTAATCTGTTTAAACCGGTCCAAATCGATGAAACACAGCGCCAGCGAGCGTTTTTCCCGTTTTGCGGTTTCGATGCCGTGCAGAATGCGGTCCATCAGCAGGGCGCGGTTGGGTAGACCGGTTAAAGCGTCATAATTGGCGAGGTAACGCAAATCATCTTCGGCCTGTTTTTGCGCCGTGATGTCGGTAAATACTAGCACATAAAAATCGACGCCGTTTTCATCACCGACAGCGCTGATATTCAGCAGAGTAGGGCGCTCCGTGCCATCCGGACTCAGCACTATTTCTTCACCCTGCCAGTGCTGATTGGCGGTCATGCCGCTTAACAGGCGGGTATAAAAACGCCGGCGCGACAAACTAATGCCCAGTTCATGCACCCGCGGATTGGCCAGATAATCATCCATATTGCCAAACACATCAGCAAACGACTGATTGGCGGCCAGCACCCGTTGTTCCGGGTCCAGTAACACCACCCAGTCGCGGGTTTGCTGGAAGGCTTCGCCAAACAAGCGGGCTTTTTCTTTGGTGGCGCGGGTTTCAGTGATATTGCTGTAGGTGCCGATGACCCGCAGCGCTTTATCACCCTGGGTTTCAGTCACTTTGCCGATATCGCGAAACCACAGCCAGCTGCCATTTTTGTGCTGCATACGGAAGGTAAAATCAAAACTGCGCTCCGGCGTCGCAATAAAACGTTGCCAGGCCTGCTGATAGCTGTCGCGATCATCCGGGTGGATCAGCGCCAGATGTTGCTGCATCGACAGCGGATTGAGCTCTTCGCTGTAACCCAGCATGGCGTGGACACGCTGCGCATACATGCTGTTTTTTGGCACCTGATAATCCCAGACGCCGCTGTTGACCGCTTCCAGCGCCTGTTTTAAGCGCTGTTCGCTGGCGCGGACTTTATGGTGTGCCTGGGCTAACAGACGTTTCTGCGCCAGCCGGTTGTGCTGCCAGATAAACAGCAGAATGAGGCCAAGCACGGCATAACTGACTACAGCGGTGGGCGAATACCAGGGCGCCGGTTCTATACGCAGCGTTAAAGTGGCTGTGGCGCTTTCTTTACCATTATGTGGCGTCAGCGCTTTGACATGAAAGGTGTAGGTGCCGGGTTCGAGCTGTGGAAAAGTCACGCTAGCGTTGTTTTGTTGCGGGAAACGGATCTCGCGATTGCCTTCGAGCCAGAATTTGTACTGAATTTTATCGCTGTCGCGGAAATTCAGCGCCGAGAAACTGACCTGAATGCCCAGACTGTCATACGCAAATCGGAAAGACTGGCCGTCGAGGTTGTTTAATGCCGTTGAGGTCGCCTGATTCATCGCGCCAATGCCGGTGATGGCGATATTCGGTGCCTGGGCAACCTCTGCCAACTCAGCCGGATTAAACCAGGTCAGCCCGGCGTTGGTGCCAAAGGCCAGCATGCCATTGGATAACTTCAGACTGGCAGCATAACTGAAATCACTGCCTGACAAGCCATCGCCCTTATCAAATGGTTCCAGCCGCATGGTGTTTGGATCCAGCCGGGTCAGCCCTTGTTGACTGGCAAACCAGATATGCCCATCACTGCCGGACTCACAGGAGTAAATCGCATTATTTTGCAGGCCGTTTTGTTTATGCAGATGATGTTTCAGTTGCAGGCTGGCGCCATCAAAACTCAGTAAACCAAGACCGCGCACGGTAAACCACAGATCGCCACGGCCATCGACACACATTTTATCGGCGGTGCGGGCGAGGCCCGGCTGGTAAGGCATGGCCTCATAGATTTTCCGCACCTGACGCTTTTGCTGATCAAACAACCAAAGCCGATCAGCGGCGCTGAAAAACATCAGCTCTTTATGCTGCGGGTGTGGCCCCAAAAACCTGCCTGCTCTGTGGGGCGGTTCGGCCTGGCGCAGTTCCGGTATCGCTTGCAGCACTCCATCAGCCGGCTGGTAGCGATAGTAATTTTCCGCGTTGTAAAACCAGAATACGCCATTGTCATCGCGCCAGTGACCGCGGGCATTCAGTTGGAGCAGTGGCTGCTGCGCTTCATCCTGCAAGGGCAGTGGCAGGAATTGCTGGGTTTGGGTTGAAAACAGATGTAAAGCATTGCCGTTGCGCAGCCAGAGTTTTTCGGCGTGGTCCGGGTAAATCCGCGCCACAACGGTCGAGAAGTTGGCCGGCAAAGTTGCCGGGTAAGGAATATCGGTCAGGCTGCCTGAGCTGAGGTCAAAGCGTTTTAAGCCGTTGAGCGTGCTGAGCAGCAACTGATTGGCAGGGCTTTCAGCCAGTGCCAGCACCGCCCTTGGGCTGAATCCGGCCTGTAAAATCTGGCCCGAACCCGCAGGCATCGGCAATTTCAGATGCTGGAAGTGGGTGCTGCGCGGATGCCAGTAATAAGCGCCCTGTAAGCGACTGGCGACCCAAAAGCCCCCATCAGGTGTTGCGGCCAGATCAGTGATGCTGTCCTGATCGACATCGTACAGACTGTCCGTGAAGCCCCATAAGAATCTTGGCTGCTGCTGGCCGTTGTCCAGCTGGAACAGACCTTTGTTGGTCCCCAATAACAAGCCTTTCACACGCGGCAGGATTTTGTTGATCTGCAGGTCCTGCAGCATCGGTTGAATCGTCAGTTGTTGGGTTGCCGCTTGTCGCAGTTCAGCTTCATCCAGCCGGTACAAGCTGGAACCGAGCGACAAATAGAGCTGGTTGTCGATGATTTCGAGGGTCCTGACCAGATTGTCAAAACGGCCCTGACCGGTCAGGACCAGTTGCAGCGGCCAGTGTTGCTGGGTTTTCAGGTCGTAAATGAACAGGCCACGTGATGTACCAATTAACAGCAGCTGATTGAATTTCTTTAAAATTCTGACGCGTGACATCAGACTGTTGCCGCCATCAAACTCAAAAATTTGTTTCAGCTGGCGGCCAGGTAACTGCAGCTGATAAACCGCTTTATTGATGGCCAGCAGCAGCAAATCCGGTTGCTGTTCAATCACATCGTGCAGCAGCGGAATGGTATCGCTTTCCAGTTGTTGTAGTGGGGTCAGTAACTCGGCGGCAGCGGTGTTGCGGTCAAGCAGATACAAGCCTTGCTGTTGCGCCGCGACAAATAGCCGCCGCTGGCTGTCTTCCAGCAGTGCTGACACATTGAGCTCAACCTGACTGTCATCGACCAGCGGTAACTGCCGGACCTGATTGGCGTCATAGCGATTTAGTCCGCGGTCGGTCGCCAGCCATAAAAAGCCACTATGATCGACCATGACTTTATTGACCGCACCACTGCTAAGGCCTTGTGAGGTGGTCAGTGGTTGTAACAAAGGCACAGGGTTCTGGTGTTCTGCGGCAAAAACTGCGGGCAGCAACAGCACACTGCACAGAATAAACAGCAGCAATTGGCTTAATTTGTGGCGAAATCCAGCGATATTTGTAGCCAATAGATTGCCCTGTTGTTGACCTGTGGCGGCGAACATAACGCAGAAACCGCTCATAAGTCCAGCCTGTGTCATCAGAGTGAATGCGGCCATTGATAGAGTAAAATCAGCGCAACCGCGCAGCAGCACAGCAGCCACTGGGCCCGCTGAACCTGCTGTTCCATCACCTGCGCCAGCAATAAATCAGCGAGTTCCGGTGCTTGCTGCGGCCCAATCCGTTCGCGGCGGATTTTCACGCCCTGATACATCACAGGCCCGGCCAGATTTCTTTGTAAACCGGCACTCCAGGCCGACAAATACCAGCGCTCAGCCGCCGGCAAACCGGCCTGCTGGCTGGCGCGAAAATACCGCACGCTTGGGATAAACCGGAATAACAGTGCAACCAAGGCACCCTGTAACCAGTACACCGGCCATAACATCAGCCGGCTAACCCAGCCGATAGCGCTGCCAAACACACGTTGCTGAGTGATTTTACCGGACCAGGCTTGCTGTAATTCAACCAGCAAACGCCAGAGCAGCGCAGCCAGAGCGCCACCGACAAGAAACCAGAACAACACGCCAGCAAAATGACGTAGCTGGCGCTGCGCCAGCACTTCGATGCCGGCTTTGGCCAATCCGGTTGCAGAGAGCTGGCCACAATCACGTCGTACTAAAGGCTGCAGCTGATCTTTTGCCAGCTGCAGCTGCTGGCGTTGCAGACTGCCGGCGATTGTGGCGACCTGACTGCTGAAATGGCGATGGTCTAAACACAGATACAGCAGCAAAGCGTCAAAACCGGCTGGCCATTCAGATAAGTGCCGGAAGGTCCAGGCCAGCGTCAGCAGCGGCACCACCACTACCAGCAACGCCAACATACCAGCCAGGCGCTGCTGCGCCGGGCTGTCCGACGCCTTGTTCACTTTAGCGGCGACACGTTCAGCGAGGAGCCGCAACAACGGCCAGGGCTGATATTGCAGCGGCAGTGCAGCGTAACGGGCCAGCACCAGCGTCAGCAGTAACAACACGCCGGGTTCAAACACCGGCGTTTGTTGCAAGACAAGCCAATACTGCTGCAGCGTTGCTGACACGAAATCAGACCGCCTGGCTTAACTGCCGCAGCAGTTCCAGCACCATAGCGCTGCTGTTTTTTGAGGCAATTTCCAGATAGGCTTCAAATGAGGTCGGGGATTCTTTACCGGCAATGTCACTTAAACTACGGATCACGACAAATGGCGTTTCCAGCTGGTAACACACCTGTGCGATCGCCGCGCCTTCCATTTCCACCGCTAACATTTGCGGGAAAGTGGCGCGGGTTTTGTTAATCCGCTCTGGATCACACATAAACACATCACCGGTGGTGATCAGGCCAGTTTTGGTCTGGCAAAACCCCAGTGTCTGGATGCTGCGCACTGCGGCGGCGACTAAGGCCGGATCTGCAGTGAAAGCGGCCGGCAGACGCGGCAATTGGCCCGGTTCGTAACCAAAAGCGGTTACATCGACATCATGATGGCGTAATTCGGTGGAGACAACGATGTCGCCGACATCGAGTTCAGGGTCAAAACCGCCGGCAGAACCGGTGTTGATCACTGCCGATGGCTGAAATAACTGGATTAATAAAGTAGTGGCAATAGCGGCAGTCACTTTGCCAATGCCGGATTGCACCAGCACAACATCGTGGCCCTGTAACTGGCCACGGTGAAATTCAAAACTGGCGACGCGGGTGGTTTCAATCTGACTCAGTTGCGCTTTGAGAATGGCAACTTCCTGTTCCATCGCGCCGATAATGCCGATTAATTGCATGAGGAAAATCCTGTGACAAAAAACGGCATTATACAAGCAGGTCAGGCAATGTCCCAGCGCGATTTCGCGCCGGGTGCTGCGGCTTATATCTGCAGGACTTTGGCGGCGCGGTCTGTCAGTTTACCTTGCTGATAATCGGCAATCGCCTGTTCAATTTCCGCCACTGTGTTCATCACAAAAGGGCCGTATTGCACCACTGGTTCCTGCAGCGGTTTGCCGGCCAGCACAATGACGCGGGCCGGGCCTTCGGTGCGAAGTTCCAAGCTGTCACCGTCCGTCAGTACACCGGTATGATGCAGCGGCACGCGGTGGGTGCCAAGCCAGACTTCGCCTTCATAAGGATAAACCAGCGCGTTATGGCCGGCCGGAATGGCAAGCGCAAGTGCGGCTGCGCTATGCAGCTGCAAGTCCAGATATAACGGCTGCGTTGAGACCGCTCTGATTGGCCCGGTGGTGACTGGCAGCACTGGCTCGCTGTCAGCCGGGCTTTGTAAAGTACCGGCGATGACTTTAATCTGGCCCTCTGGGATAACCACCGCCGGAATTTGCGCCGGATCTAAATCCAGATATGCCGGTTCCTGCATTTTTTCCGCCGCCGGCAGATTCAGCCACAGCTGAAAGCCACGCATCAGACCGGATTCCTGTTGCGGCATTTCAGAGTGAATAATGCCTCGACCGGCTGTCATCCACTGCACGCCGCCGCTTTTCAGGTGGCCCTGATTGCCCAGATGATCCTGATGCAGCATATGGCCATCAAGCATATAAGTGACTGTTTCAAAACCACGATGCGGATGCGGTGGGAAGCCAGCAATATAATCCGCAGCTTCGTCGGAACCAAAACAATCCAGCATCAGAAAAGGGTCGAGCCGCCATTGTGGCTGCAGACCAATACTGCGGCGGATTTTGACGCCGGCGCCATCCGACACCTGCTTCGCAGGCCAGAGTTGGGCAAGAGTACGTAGTTTCATCAGCAGGCTCCAGAATTTATGGTTTATGCGCCTAGTAAACCTTAAAGCTTATCGAATTAAAAGTGCAATGAATCCCACTATTTATCCTAAATATTCGAATGGATGGCATTAGCGATACGTTGTTCATGCTGTAACAACCAGACTTTGCGGCTCAGGCCACCGGCATAACCGGTCAGTTTGCCGTCCGCGCCAATCACCCGATGGCAGGGCACGATAATGGCGATAGGATTGCGGCCATTAGCGGCGCCGACGGCACGCATCGCGTTTTTATTGCCAAGCTGCAACGCCAGCTCGCCATAACTTTGTGTCTGGCCATAAGGGACCCGGCACAGTTGCTGCCAGACTTGTTGCTGAAAAGCAGTGCCACTGGCGGCGAGCGGCAAGTCAAAGTGCTGCCGCGTGCCGGCAAAATACTCTGCCAGCTGTGCTGCCGCTTGTTGCAGCAACTGCGCGACTTCTTCTTCTGCCTGAACCGAGAGCAGCTGAAAATCATCACTTTGTGACGCTGCAGCAGTGACATCCTGATGCCTTAATCCGGCCAGACTGCGATCTTTTTGTACATCACGGAAATGTACTGCAGTAATGCCCGCAGCATTGGCATAAATTTCCAGCGCGCCCAGTGGCGACAAGCAATAGGCAACCTGAGAGGATTGTTGCATTTTATTCTCCTGGTAAATTGGCGCGGACAGCGACGCCAGTCGGTGCGTCGGCCAGACCAAACCAAAGTTGTAAGGTGGCATAACTGCGCCACGGTGACAGCGTTTGCGCATCAAAACCGGCATGTTGACGCGCCAGCGCTTTTTGAATGCCTAAATCACCACCAAGCCACACATCAGTTTCCGATAGACCGCGCAGGCAGGCATAAGCGACAGTCCAGGGGCCAATACCTTTGATTGGCAGCCATTGTGATGGATGCTGCGCAGGTTCTGCCTCCATTGCACCCGCCAGTGCCAGAATGGTCTGGCGCCTTGCGCCCGGCACTTTAATCATCAGCAACTCATCTGCGACCACTTGTGCCGGCGTGGGAAATAGTCGCCAGACGGTGTCTGGCGTATGGCCTGACCCCGCTGAGGGGCTGGGTTGTTCAGTGCCTAACACCAGCAGTCGGTTCAGCTGGGCCCGTGCACCGGCGATACTGACTTGCTGGCCGAGAATGGCGCGGATGCCGGCTTCCCATGCAGACCAGACGCCAGGAATACGCAGGCCGGTTTTTACACTGGCGCCAAGCTGGCTGTGCAGATGTTGTTCAATGACCTGTAAATCGGCGTCTAAATCCAGTAACCGGCGGATCTGTTTAACCACCGGCAACAGGGTTTCATGGTCCGGCCAATGCAGCGTCAGTTTCAGCGCATTTTTGCCGGCAATCGGCGCGACGTCAAACCAGCCCTGTTGCTGGCCCTGGCCCGGTGGCCAGTCAATCAACCGGCCATAATGCTCGCCGTCCAGCCATTCCAGACCGGTTAAAGTCCGTTGTTGCCAGAATTCCAGCAATAAATGCCATGCCAGTGGCGGGCGATAACTCAGTTCCAGTTCAATCACCGCAGCATGCTGCGCCATACGTTGTCCCCGTATTTGTGTGGGTGTCAGTTGCAATTGTTGTTTAAAGGCATCGTGAAAGCGGCGCAGGCTGTGAAAGCCGGCCATCGCAGCGATATCTGTGACCGGCATTCTGGTTTGATGCAGCAGTTGTTTAGCAAACAGGATTTGCTGGTAAAGGGCATATTGTTTTGGCGACACGCCAAGATGCTGAGCAAACAGTTTACGCAGGTAACGCTCGCTGATGCCGAGGCGCGCACACAAAGACGTTTGATTGCCGTCCTGCAAGACGCCCTGATCAATCAGCTTCATTGCACGGCGCAAGCTGGTCTGATTGCCTTGCCAGGCTGGTGAGCCGGGCGCACTGTCGGGCCGGCAACGCAGGCAAGGCCGAAAGCCGGCGGCAGCAGCAGAAGCTGCTGAAGCAAAATATTGCACCTGATGTTCAGCCGGCGCCCGTGCCGGACAGATGGGCCGGCAGTAGATGCCAGTGCTGTTGACCGCAATATAAAACAGACCATCAAAGCGCGCGTCACGGCTTAAACGCGCTTGCTGGCAAGTTTCAGCGGCAGGGATAACTTCGGTTGACACAGGCGGCGCTCCGGCAAATTCAGCTGCCCGCAGTGTAGCGCGAAGTTCTGCTGCGGATCAGCCAGATCCGGCACTCACTGTCAGATATTCAGGTCGACTTGTTGCAGCAGCCCGACTTTGCCCTGTTCGGCTAAAAAGATACCGCTGCGCGCAATACGAGCCAGCAGTGCATCACCGTCGTACAAGCCAAAAGAAGTCGCGACAGATTGCGCTGAAAGTGCGCCGATGCCGGCATCGGTCAGACTGGTTGGAGTTTCACCCGGCCGCCACAGGCTCAGCTGTTGCCAGGCGCTGTCGCTGCTGTCGACAAAGCCGTCTTTATCTTCGTCCAGCGCGGCAAGTTCAGCAAAACCCTGACCGGTTGCGGGACCAAATAGTTCTTTGCCTTGTGTGATCTGACCGTCCTGATTGCGGTCGTAACTCAGGTAATACTGGCCGTTTGCCAGCGTTGGTAACTCAGCGCTTCGGCCGTCACTGAAAAAATCAAAAGCCTGACTGGCGCCGGTCCACTGAAAACTCTGGCCGGTGGTGCTTAAAATCAACGGATCTTTCAGCACAGCTTCCTGGCGGATGCTGAAGCTGGCGTAACTTTCCTTAAGGCTGAAGCTAAAGGCAAAGCTTTGACTGCTGCCATCCTCCAATTGCACAGCGCCAGCGAAGCTCGCTTCAACCGCTTGATAGCGATAGTTAAATTCCATGATAGTGCGCTCAGCTGGCGCTTCGGGTGAAGGCGCATCAGCTTCGATTTGCTGTTGCTGAGCCTGGATTTTGTCAAAGGCGGAACCATCAAGCCAGCTGAGTAATTTGCCGCTGCTGAGCTGCTCTAAAATTCGTTTGACGGTACCTATACTTTCTTTGGCGCTGAATTGCTGACCATCTTCATTTTGTTCGTCGGATGGCTTAGACTCGGTTTCGCTCTGTGGATCAACAGCTTGTGCTGTTGGCGATGTCGCGGGAGCGGGGCGGGCAAGCGGTGAAGACTGAAATTCAAGTCGGCCTTGCTGAAATAACTGCTGTTCGCGGGCACTGAAGGCCTGTGTGGCGCTGATGACGTTCATCGGGTCCTCCCATCGAAATTGATGGATAATTGAACGCACTATCGGCATGTTTTGGTCAAACTTTAGGCAGTTTTATGTTGGAAACATTTTTTCGTCAGTTAAGTACCGAGCCGGACAGCATCAGCTTCCAGCAGACCATCGCATTGATTGATGCCTTATATGATTTCACGCCAACCGCCTTTCAGAATGGCGAGCAGTTTAACGGCGCGGGGGAGAACAACGGTTCCTGTAAAATTCTGGCTTTTGCCTTGTTGCATCAGCTGTCAGAACCGCAGACCTTGCAGTTATTCGGTGATTTTTACCGGTTGGAAGTGTTGCCGGACATCAAAGGCAGCAATCACGCCAATATCCGTAATTTTATGCGGACTGGCTGGGATGGTGTTGAATTTCATGGTAAACCGCTGACCGGCAAAGCCTGAGCCATGTCGCTCAGGCTTGATTGAGAGCAGGTAAGGTTACTCTCAGGCGGTCAGGCTTTTTTCTGACACTTCACCAGCACTGATTCAATTTTTTTCGCAGAAAAGGGCTTGGCGATAAAACCACAGGCGCCGGCGAGGATACTTTGCTGCACATTCTCGACGGTGCTGTGCGCCGTCATGATGACGACATTAGCATTGGGATTGATTTCTTTTAGCTGGCGTAACAAGGATTTACCGTCACAGTCCGGCAGTTCGATATCGAGGAATACGACATCCTGATGTTGTTTGGTGTAACTGCTGATGCCGATGCTGCCATTAGAAGCTTCACTGACATGACTGATGCCGAGCAGCATCAGTGTTTGGCGCAGGTATTCCCTGACGGAGGGCACGTCGTCGATGATCAAAACGGAAAAGTCGGTCATTTTCATGCAAACATCCTTGGTAATCCAACATCCTGCACCTAAGTTGTAGCCTTTATGACTAAAGTCTGCAACCTGCCAATGGCAGCGGCGCGTCATGCTATCAAAGTCGTTCCCGAATTGCATCTTTTTCAGACAAACCAGCTGCTCATCGGCCGTTTTACTACCTGCTTTCACAGCATTCTGGCTGATTTATGCGCAATTGATTGCTTTGCCTGAGATTTTTACTTTACCTTTAAAACTCCTTTTGTATAATGGCGCCTCAATCACAGGGGCATAGTTCCAATTGGTAGAACAGCGGTCTCCAAAACCGATGGTTGGGGGTTCGAATCCCTCTGCCCCTGCCAATTTAATGGCTTAAGTGCAGCATTGCATTGTGCAGTGCAGCTGTAGTAGTGGCTTGTTCGACAAGCACGGAAAGTGAGTTAAAGCATGAACGCAGCAACAGAAGCGCCTAAAAGCGGATTAGAT
>SSFI01000047.1 GCA_008015325.1 Rheinheimera sp. | reverse complement strand
GTGTGGTGCTGTGTATCAGCCCGTGGAACTTCCCGTTGGCAATCTTCTTAGGTCAGGTCACTGCTGCTGTTGCCGCCGGTAACACTGTGATTGCCAAGCCAGCCGAGCAAACCTCGTTAATCGCCATTCGGGCCATTGAACTGTGGCGCGACGCCGGCCTGCCGGCTGGCGTGGTCGAACTGACCATCGCACCGGGCCGCATCATTGGTGAGCACGTGGTGCCAGACTTACGCATTCAGGCGGTGATGTTCACCGGTTCGACCGAAACCGGCAGCTGGATCGCGCGTAAACTGGCCGAACGCGGCGGCGAGCCGGTACCTTTGATTGCCGAAACCGGCGGCCAGAACTGTATGATCGTCGACTCCACTGCGCTGCCAGAGCAAGTGGTGGACGATGTGGTGTCTTCCGGCTTCCAGAGCGCCGGTCAGCGTTGTTCTGCGCTGCGCGTGCTGTTCCTGCAGGAAGACGTCGCCGACAAGATCATCCACATGATCAAAGGCGCGATGAAAGAATTACATGTCGGCGACCCATCGCTGTTGTCTACCGATGTTGGCCCGGTGATTGACCAGAAAGCGCTGACCGGTCTGACCGCACACGTCAAATATCTGGAAGGCAAAGCCAAACTGCATTACGAGTGCCCGATCCCGGCCGGTGAAGGTCATTTCTTCTTCGCACCGCGTCTGTATGAAATCGCCAATCTGGCCGTACTGCAACGTGAAGTCTTTGGTCCTGTGGTGCACATCATCCGCTTTAAAGCTGAACAGCTGGATGATGTGATTGCACAAATCAACGCAACCGGCTACGGCCTGACCATGGGCGTGCACAGCCGTATTGCTGAAGTGACGGCGCAGGTGGCTCGGGAAGTTAAGGCCGGTAACATCTACGTCAACCGCAATATGATTGGCGCTGTGGTCGGTGTACAACCGTTCGGTGGCCGTGGCCTGTCTGGTACTGGTCCAAAAGCCGGTGGTCCGTTCTATTTAACCCGGCTGATTAAAGACAATCTGCAGGTGACTGAAGCGCCATTAGCAGAAGACAAAAAAGCCAGTCTGCTCGCGGCATCTGGCCATGACAATGCGCTACAGCAAAGCTTGCAACTGGCTGCCAAGGCGCAGGTCGACTGGCAGAAAAAAGACATCACGGCACGCAGTTCTGTGATGCGTCAGTTCCTCGCCCAGCTGGCGTCTAATGCTGTGGTGGTGAAACAAGAAGCAGATCTGGCGCAGGTGCTGGCCAGTGCGCGTGGTTTGATTGGTCATATCGAAAAAGAACTGGCAGCGCCTATTCAGCTGCCAGGGCCAACCGGTGAATCCAACCAGCTGCATCTGGAAGCCCGTGGCGTGGTGGCTTGTATCCGCGACGAATCGGCCTGCTTTAAGTACTGGATTTTGTCGGTGCTGACGGCATTAGCGGCAGGTAATGCCGTGGTTGCCGTGGTGGAAGACAAAGACTTCGCCGAAGCGGAAGCGGTGCGCAAAGTGCTGCTGAACGCCAATCTGCAACCGGCGCTGTTTGTTGTGGCCAAGCTGACGCAACTCAAAGCCCTGATCAGCAATCCACTGGTAGCAGCCGCAGTGATTGAAGCCGGCAGCGCGGTAAAAGCGCTGACCGGTGAATTGATTGCCGCCCGCGATGGTGCCATTTCGCCACTGGTGACCACACCAGCCGATGAGCGCCTGCTGCACCGTCTGGTCACGGAAAAAACTGTGACTATCAACACCACAGCGGCCGGCGGCAACGCCTCGCTGATGACGATGAGCGACAACGCGGTTTAATTCCCTGCCGCATACAGAAGGCCCGCCGCGTGCGGGCCTTGTTATTTCTGCAGTTCGTACGCTTCACAGCGCAGAATAACCTGCCACAGCAGGCTGTTTTTGCAATTTGGCAAAGTTTTGCTTAATGTTCAGTGACATGCTTTAAATCCCTGCGCGAAGGACTGATTAGATGGCAAAACAGCTGGTTCCAATTGACGAACTCCAGCTTGGCAGCTACGTCACCGGAGTTGCCAGCCAGACTGGTGATGTGGTGATCAAACATGCCGGCTGGGTGCGCAGTGAACTGCTGATTGCAACACTGATACAAAAAGGTGTTTTAGCGGTATTTATCGACCCGGAGCAGCAGCTGCCACCGCCAAAAGAACTGCCGGCCACGCCCGTGGAGACTGCCGCACCAGTCGTGAAACCCAGAACCAACTTTACGCAGGAATGTGCCCGCACTGAACTGACTTTGCAAAGTACCCTTCAGCAAACCGCTGTCACTTTTGACAAACTGGCGCAGGCCGACAGCGTCGATCTGACCCAACCCAGCCAAAACTGCGACAAACTGCTGGAAAGCAGCAGCCGCAATCCGCAAGCTTTGCTTTATTTACAACAAGTACTGCAGGAAGACGACGCACTGCTACGTCATGCGATACGCTGTGCTTGTCTGATGGCAGCGTTTTGTCAGACCTTACAGTTACCTGAAGCCACAGCCCGGCAATACACGCTTGCAGCTTTATTGCATGACGCCGGCAAAGCGCAGCTGAAACAGCTGTTTCCACAGGAGCAACCGACGGATCAGGCCGCTTTGCCTTATAGTCTGGCGCTATTGGAACAGTCTGCCTGCTCAGCAGAAGTGCTGGATGCGGTGGCTGGTCATCTGGCACCTTTGGCTGAACAATCGGGCGGTGCGCAACTACTGGCCATCGTCAATCGCTACGCCAACTTACAAGAGCTGGTGGAACAAAATAGACTCAGTGGCCAGCAACTCAGCGCTCAGCTGCTGAAATCAGCCGGACAAAGCTTAGATGCGAAGCTTACACAGCAGTTTTTATTGGGGATTGGTTTGTATCCGCCGGGCTCAGCGGTGCGGCTGAAGTCTGGCAAACTGGCACTGGTATTGGAAAATCACCCGAAATATGCCGACAAACCGAAAGTGAAGTTGTTTTATCACAGTGTGCACCGGCATCATCTGCCGGCGAAAATATTAGATTTGGCAAAATTGCCGGAAGAGCAGATTGTCGGCGCCGCCGATCTCAGCGAATTTGCCCTCGACCTGCGGCAATATTTTTAAAACCGTTCAAGGCCGTGATTTTAAGCGGTAAGACCATTCCGACAAGGCTTCCATACTGAACAGCTGCCGGCCAGTTTGCATCAGCACATAGTTGGGCGTGATTTCTTTGATTTGAATATCCGCCGTGATCCACTGACCTTCCTGCAAATCTTTACCATTGACTTTAACCCAGCGTTGTTTCGGCTCAGTGGCATAGACGTGCGCTTCAAAACGCAGCGGTGCTATCTGACGTTGCAGCGTGTCATCCAGCGTGCGGATGTCGCGGGCCGGAGCGGCATGTTCAGTCACTTTCGCCTGGCGGGTTGTACCTTTGGCAGCCTCCAGCGCATATTGGAATTTATCCTTTAATTCCTGCGGCACTTCATCGGCGCTAAGCTCAGGTTGTTGTGCTGCAAGTTCTGCGACCGGCGCATCAGGGTCTGCTTCCTGCATCGGCGTGCCCTCATCAAACTGCTCCAGCACTGCGACTTGTTCGTCCAGGCTCTGACCGCCTGATACCGGACGTTCGGCAGAAATCACCAGTTGTTCCTCTTGCTCTTCCGCAGTCGGCACTGCAGTTAAATCGCTCAAAATGAGACCAGGATTTGCTGGTGGCAAGGTGGGAGCACTGACTACAGCAACAGGTGCAGGAACTACAGCAGGCGCGGATTCAGCGGCAGGTTGCTGCGTCAGCCAAAACGCCGTTGCAAAACCCAACCCCAGCCCGCACAGCACCAGCAAAGCGATGGCCAGATACTGCCAGCCGCGTCCCGGTGCAGCTTGCGGTACGGCGGTGTCCACTACGGTCTGATTTTGCTGTTTCAGCGCATCCATTAATAACGACATAAAAAGCCCGGACTCCGGTTAAACTGAGGTTTGTAACCATAACAACGACAGACTGACGCCAAGCGCCAGACACAACACAAACAATAATGGCCAAAGCCAGACCGGTAATGCCGCTTTGGCAGCGGCCGGCTTAATCGCCAGAATTTCAGCGGCCGCCAGTTCAATCAGTTTTGCGTCTATCAACGCTTTCTGCTGGCTGTAGCCGCCTAACAAGGCACGGTCGCACAGCAGATTTAACAGACGCGGAATACCACCGGAAAATTCAAATAATTTTTTCAGCGCAGCTTCGGTAAAGACTGGTCTGCTGCAACCTGCCACTTGCAGCCGGTGTTCGACATAATACTTCACTTCGGGCAAAGTCAGTGGCATTAAGTGATATCGTGCCGTGATGCGCTGCGCCAGCTGGCGTAAATCCTGGCGCTGTAATAACTGCTGCAGTTCCGGCTGGCCGATTAATATCACCTGCAGCAATTTTTTGGTATTGGTTTCGAGGTTGGTCAGCAGCCGCAGCTGTTCCAGCACGGCCGGCTGTAAATGCTGGGCTTCATCGATGATCAGAATGGTATTAATGCCGGCCTGATGATTTTTTTGCAGTTTACTGGTGATTTTGTCTGTCAGCAGTTTCAGACTGGCGTCAGTTTTTTTGTAGCGGATCTTCAGCTCATCACAAATCGCCGCCAGCAGTTCCAGTTCAGACAAAGTCGGATTGAGGATAAAAGCCACTTGCGTATTGGCCGGTAACTCGGCCAGCAAACAACGCGATACGGTGGTTTTACCGGTGCCGACTTCACCGGTCAGCAAGACAAAACCGCCGGCATCGCCCAGCCCATAACGTAAATGTGCCAGCGCCTCGGTATGGCGGTTGCCCAGATACATAAATTCGGGGTTGGGCGCTATCGAAAACGGCTGGCTGTTCAGACCAAAAAATGCGGTGTACATGGCTTCCTGCTCAGACCTGGAGCGCAATTGTTGCCGGAGCGTTATAATGGCAAAAAATCACCTGTCAGGAAAGCGTGTGAAGATTTATCTTGTCGGCGGCGCCGTGCGTGATGCTTTGTTGGGACTGCCATGTCAGGACCAGGATTTTATGGTCGTTGGCACCACACCAGAGCAAATGCTGGCCGAAGGTTATCAGGCGGTCGGCAAAGATTTCCCGGTATTTATCCACCCCAAAACCAAACAGGAATACGCCTTAGCGCGTACCGAACGCAAACAAGGCCAGGGTTATACCGGTTTCGCCTGCTATTACGCGCCGGATGTGACCTTAGAAGAAGACCTGCTGCGCCGTGACCTGACCATCAATGCGATGGCGCAGGACCCGCAAACAGGTGTCATCACCGACCCTTATGGTGGTCAGCCAGATTTAGCAAATAAAGTACTGCGTCATGTGTCTGCAGCTTTTGTCGAAGACCCGCTGCGGGTATTGAGAGTGGCGCGGTTTTATGCCCGTTTTGCCGACCGTGGTTTTACTGTCGCGCCGGAAACCTTAGCGCTGATGCGTGAACTCAGTAGCAGCGGCGAATTGCAGCATCTGACCGCCGAACGCGTCTGGCAGGAAACTGCCCGTGCTTTGCTGGAAACTACACCAGCGGCTTATTTTGAATTGTTACAACAAGTCGGTGCGCTCGAAGTGCTGATGCCGGAACTCGCCGTCTTATGGGGCGTGCCCAATCCACCGCGCTGGCATCCGGAAATAGATACCGGCGTGCATTGTATGCTGGTGTTGCAACAGGCCGCGCTGTTATCACCGCGGCTGGATGTGCGCTTTGCCGCGCTCTGTCATGATGTCGGCAAAGGTTTAACCGCGCCGGAACTCTGGCCATCACATCACGGCCATGAACACAGCGGCTTACCACTTATCGAAACCATGTGTCAGCGTCTGCGCATTCCAAATGATTGCCGTGATTTAGCGCTGCTCGCCTGTGAATATCATCAACTGGTGCATAAATCTCGGGAACTGCGGGCAGTCACTGTGCTGAAACTGTTTGATGGCATCGACCTGTGGCGTAAACCCGAACGACTGGAGTTACTGCTCACCTGCTGTATCGCAGATTTACGCGGTCGTACCGGTTTTGAGCAGGCGGAGTATCCGCAGGCAGAATATTTGCGCAGCTTAGCCACAGCAGCGCGAGCTGTGGATATCAAAGCGCTGGTAGCCGCCGGCCATAAGGGCGAAGCGATGAAACAAGCAGTGGCTGCTGCGCGACTGGACGCAGTACAACAACAGATTGCTGATTTCAGGAAAATCACCGATGAACAGGCGTAAATTTTTGCTGGCCGGCACTGCAGTGACCGTCGCGGGTGTCGCGGGTTTGTCTCTGACTGGCAGCCGCTTTGTCGCTGATCTTACGGCGCTACAGACTGAACTGCAGCAAATGATCGGCAAACCCCTGCACAGCAGCGGTAGCTGGAATGTCAGTCAGATTTTTCAGCATCTGGCGCAAAGTGTCCGTGGCTCTTATCAGGGCTATCCACAACAGCGAGGCTGGTGGTTTGTGCACAGTATAGGGCCGCTGGCACTCCAGGGTTTTAAAGCCGCCGGCGCTATGCGTCATCCGCTCGACGAAGCAATTCCCGGCATGCCGGACCTGGATGCGGCCTTAGACCCACAAGTCGCTTTGGCTGAATTACTTCAGGCGTTGGATGAATTTGCCGCAGCAACGACGCTGGCACCGCATTTTGCTTATGGCACGCTGAGTCATGCCGATTTTCAGGCGGCGCATCAGCTGCATATCCGCCAGCATCTGAGTCAGATTTCGCTGGGTTAAACAGGCATCAATAGCAGGAAAACTGGTTTCTCCCAGCTTATTTTCGGCAAAAAAACAAAGGGCAGCCCAAGCTGCCCTTTTGCATCATCACACGAATTAAACCGCTTCGAGCTCGGCCTGACGGGCCAGGTCTTTCTGGTGATCCTTCGCCAGTAATACATAAATCGACGGCAGCACAAACAAGGTGAAGATAGTGCCAATCGTCATACCAAACACCAGCACGATACCAATCGAATTGCGCGCTTCGGCACCGGCCCCTTCAGCGAAGATCAGCGGTGTGTGACCGGCGATAGTGGCGATACTGGTCATCAGTACCGGCCGTAACCGCAGCACTGACGCTTCGCGGATCGCATCGATTTTAGCGCGGCCTTCTTCCTGCAGCTTGTTGGCAAATTCCACCACCAAGATACCATTACGGGCAATCAGGCCGACCAAGGTCACCAAACCTACCTGCGAGTAGATATTCAGCGTACTGCTGATGGCATCCGTCCAATGCGGGATAGGCGCATACATTTTCCAGAAGGTGAAAATCAACGCACCAAACATCGCCAGCGGCACCGAGCCCGCCAGAATCACAATAGGGTCACGGAAGCTGTTGTACTGCGCCGCCAGCACCAGGAAAATCATCGTCAGTGCCGTCAGGAAAGCTGGCAGGAAGGTATTCCCTTCGCGCTTCAGCTGCCGCGATTCGCCGGTGTAATCGATGGTGTAAGTTGCCGGTAAAATCTTGCGGGCTTCGGCTTCCATATACTTCAGAATTTCATCCAGTGAGCCGGCGCCGACGCCAGAGATTTTCACCGCATTCAGTTGCTGCATTCGGTTAATCGAACGCGGCACTGTGGAATGGGTCAGCGTAGCAATCTGGTCCAGCCGGATCATGCTGTTATCAGGCCCGGTGATATACAGCTTGGTCAGGTCATCCGGCGTCAGCCGTTCAATCCGCTTCACCTGTGGGATCACTTTGTAACTCAAACCATCTTTGTTAAAACGGTTGACCCAGCCACCGCCGAGCAGAATACCTAAATCCTGCGTGACAGTACGCATATCCAGGCCCAAATCTGCGACTTTTTCACGGTCGATATTCAGCTGATATTCCGGCTGGTCGATTTTCATATCCAGCATGGGCGGGAAGTAAAACTTACCGCTCTCGGCGAATGTTTGCTGTAATTTTAAGGCGTAGTCATAGATTTCCCTGCTGTCTGCTGTGGATGCGATGACAAATTCAACCGGGAACTGACCACCGCCCGGCAGAGATGGTGGCGTGATGGGCATAATCCTGACCCCGGCAATCTCACTGAGTTTCTGTTGCACATCAGGCAACATCTGCGCCGTCGTCCGGTCACGTTCAGCCCATGGCTTAGTCACCATGCCGCTGAAACCACCGGTCGGGAAGGTGATTTGGAAGGTGAAATCGGTTTCCGGCACACTCATAAACACGTCATTGACCTGTTTGCCATAAAACGCAGATTGGTCAATGGTCGAGTTCGCCGGTGTCTCTACGATGCCAAAGATAACACCCTGATCTTCAGTCGGCGCCAACTCTTTGCTCGACATCACGTACAGCGGCACCACACAAAGTGAAATAAAACCCCAGAACAGGTAAACGCCGATGCGATTTTCCAGCGTGGCATTGAGTTTTCGGCTGTAAAATGCGGCAAAGCGGTCAAAAACTTTCGACAACGGCGCTTTAATTTCCCGGTGCGGTGACAACATCCGCGATGCCATCATCGGCGATAATGTCACGGCAACAATGGCGGATATAGTCACAGCGCCTGCCAGCGTGATGGCAAACTCGCGGAATAAAGTCCCGGTTAAACCGCCCTGCAGCCCGATAGGGATATACACCGACATCAAGGTCACGGTCATGGCAATAATAGGGCCGGCTAACTCACGCGCGGCGACCAGAGCAGCATGAAAAGGTTTCAGCCCTTCCTGAATATGCCGTTCGATGTTTTCGACCATCACAATCGCATCGTCAACGACCAGACCTACTGATAAGACGACTGACAATAAGGTCAATAAATTCAGCGAGAAACCACAAACCTTCATGATAAAGACTGCACCGATCAGCGAAAGTGGAATCGCGACCAGCGGGATCAACACTGAACGGCTAAAACCGAGAAACAGGAAAATCACGATAATGATGATAATCAGCGTTTCAGCCAGGGTTTTAATCACATCCTGGATCGCCGCATCAATATATTTGGTGGCGTCGTAAGAGACTTCACCCGACAAACCCGCCGGCAAATCCGCTTTGATTTTTTCCATCTCGGCCGTGACATTGCGGATCACTTCCAGGCTGTTGGCATTGGGGGCCACAAACACGCCCATAAACACGGCGGTCTGACCAGAGTAATTCACTTCGACACTATAATCGTCGGCGCCCAGCACTACGTCCGCGACATCAGCCAGCCGGACCACGCCGTCGGCATTTTGCCGCACCACAATGCGGCGAAAATCTTCCACGTTGGTCAAACCGGCATTGGCATTCAGATTGACCTGGGTGTAACTGCCTTTGGTCTGACCGATCGCCGCCTGCACATTCTGTGCTTGCAGCGCGGCGCGGATTTCTGCCGGCGTCACGCCAACTGCCGCCATTTTTTCAGTTTTCAGCCAAATCCGCATCGCAAAAGTGCGGCCACCGAGAATTTCCGCTTTTTGCACACCGTTGACGGCGATCAGACGCGGTTGTACTGAACGGGTCAAAAACTCAGTGATTTGGTTTTGTTCCAGAATGTCGGAGCTGAAACTCAAGTACGCCTGGGCAAACTGACTGTCCGCCGCTTCGATTGCCAGTGAAGGCACTTCCGCCTCGGGCGGCAGCTCCCCCCGCACCTGATTCACTTTGGCGCTGATTTCGGTCATCGCCTTCAGCGGGTCGTAGTTCAGCTGTAAATGGGCGGTAATAGTCGACATGCCCATGCTGCTTTGTGATTCGATGTAATCAATCCCGCCAGCAGACGCAATAGCGCGTTCAATCGGTGAAGTAATGAATCCGCGGACTACATCTGCGTTCGCACCAATGTAAACGGTGGTAATTTTAATCACGGCAATGTCACTGCGCGGATACTGTCGCACAGATAAACTACTCAGCGACTGAATACCAGCCAGCAGGATCAGCAGACTGACCACTATCGCCAGCACCGGTTTCTTAATAAAAATATCGGTATATTTCATATAAACCTGCCTGTGGCGCCTTAACTGTCAGCGGGCGTTGGATTGGCTTTTAATTCCGGAGTCGGTTTGCTGCCAATCACTACAGCCTGGTTATTAAATAACTTGAAGGCACCGGCGCTGACTACTTTCTCCCCGGCTTTTAAGCCTTTGGTGACTTCAATAAAATCACCCCGTGCTTTACCCGTCTGGATAAATTGTTGTCTTGCCACCAGTTTGCCGTCTTTTTCATCAACAACAAACAAGGTATCGCCATAAGGTGCATAGATGATTGCCGTGGCCGGAACAGCCAGCACGGCATGCGGTTCGCTGAGCGTTACGGTGGTGGTCACTGCCATGCCAGGGACCAGCGATTTACTGGCGTTATCCAGTGATGACTGCACAATCACATTGCGGGTCTCCGGGTGAATTTCCGTACCAATCGCCGTCACCACACCTTTGATGATCTGATTACTGCGGCCGCCGGTGGCCACTTCAACCGGCAGACCTGTACTCATCTGACTGAGCCAGTCCTGCGGCACCGGGAAGTTGACCCGTACGCGGTTCGTCGCCTGCAGCGACACAATGGCAGTACCAACCTGCAGGTCGGTACCGAGGTCTACCTGACGGATACCGACCCGGCCATCAAATGGCGCACGGATCAGTTTCTTCTGCAAGGTGGCGTTTAAGTCATCGACATCACCTTGCGCCGATTCGACTTGTTGCAGGGCGGTGTCCAGCTCGCTCTGGCTGGCAAGCTTGTTGGTTTTCAGCTCTTTGATGCGCTGGTAGCTGGTTTTCGCCAATTTCAGGCGGGCCTGTGCTGCATTTAACTGCGCAGTTTCGTTAATCGATTCCTGCTCGATTAAGACATCCCCCGCTTTGACTTCAGTACCAGACTGGAAAGTAATTCGTTTTACCTTGCCCGGAACTTGCGCGGAAATCATGATGCCTTCATCGGCTTCTACTGTGCCGATCGCCGTGTAGTTATTAGGCCATTGTTGCTCAGCAGCAACAAAGACAGAGACAGTTTCTGGCGGTTGGACCTGGCCACCACCTGCCTCCATTACACTAAACTGGTCCATTTTCACGGCCCAGACAGTACCGACCAGCACAGCGGTGATTACAAGAGACATCAACACAGGTTTCAGGATTTTCATATTAAGAGCCAAGGTTGCGTTATAAGGGGAATGTGTCAGGTGATTTCAGGACTCCATGCAAAACCACCGAAAAACACCTGTATAAAATAACACGGTTTATTGCAGTCCACGACATAGAAACGCACAAAAAGCTGCCACATAAATGTAAATAGCTGTTAATAGCGTCTCAAACTTAGCAACAGGAAGCCTGCCAGATCGGGCTAGAATTAAAACTCAAAAGGCACAACCCATAGCTTTTGCGGTATCCGGTAAGCTTGCCATAAGGCTGAGTAAGACTGATGCACCGTCGGGTGTACGGTGTCGGGCGCTAATTCGGCCAACGGTTGCAACACAAAAGCATTCTGCAGAATTTCAGCACGGGGCAATTCCACAGGTTCAGTGCAAATCAGCTGGTCATAAGTCAGCAGGTCGAGGTCCAGACTGCGGCCGCAATACTTCACCCCGTCACGCACCCGGCCATAATTGTCTTCAATTTGCTTACACAAACTGACGACTGCGGCGACATCCAGGCTGGTATCTGCGCCAACCACCAGGTTGTAAAATGCATCACCGACAAAACCAACGGCTTCACTTTCATACACTGAAGACAATAATAATGGGCCGAAGGCTTGCGCCAACTCAGTAACCGCACCGCGGATATTGGCTTCGCGCTGGATATTGCTGCCCACACTGATGTAAATTCTGGCCATCAGTGCCGGCTCCGGATAATGCGGACACCTACAGTCTGGGCCGCGGGTACAGCGCCGGGTTTGTCAACCTGGACCTGAACGCGGCTGGTGGCAAACTCCTGCAACAACATAGTAGCGATGCGTTCTGCCAGTGTTTCAATCAGCTCCACCGGTTCAGCCTGCACCAACGCAGTGACGCGCTGACAAACCACCGCATAATCCAGTGTCAGGCGTAAATCGTCGTCACTGGCTGCTGCGCGAATGTCAGTGCTCAGTTCCAAATCGAAAAACAGCCGCTGCTGAATCGTTTTTTCCCACTCGTAAACGCCGATCACAGTATCAATCGCCAGTTGTTTGACAAAAACGATATCCATCAGATTATTCCGCTGTTATAAAGAGACTGGAGATTCACAGGCTGGTCGGATAGGCAAAGATACTAAAAGTCTATAATCTGAGCGCCTTGCCTGCGGCCCCGCCGACAAGGCCGGATCTTAACGCAAAATCAATAACTGAGGAACTTCATTAATGACCCCGCTGATTGGCGGGATGATGCTGTTAGCCTATCTCTGTGGTTCAGTGTCATCTGCGGTGATTGTTAGCAAATTATTTCGCTTGCCCGACCCGCGTTTGCACGGTTCAGGTAATCCCGGAGCGACCAACGTCCTGCGCCTCGGCGGCACCTTGCCCGCCGTTCTGGTATTAGTGTTCGATGTACTGAAAGGCACTATTCCGGTTTGGGGTTCGTATTTCCTCAAAATCGAAGCATTTTATCTGGGTATGATTGCAATTTGTGCCTGTCTCGGTCACATCTATCCGCTGTTTTTTGGTTTTAAAGGCGGTAAAGCTGTTGCAACTGCTTTTGGCACTATGATGCCGATTGGCCTGGATTTAGCCGGGTTATTAATTGCCACCTGGATCATTCTGATTGGTGCGACGGGCTATTCTTCATTTGCCGCCATTGTAACAGTGAGCCTAGCGCCAATTTTTACCTGGTTTATCAAACCCCTGTACACCATTCCGGTGTTGATGCTCAGTATTTTAATTGTATTCCGCCACCGACAAAACTTGCTGCGGCTGTGGCACGGCACTGAATCCAAGGTCTGGGACAAAACCAAGCGGCCAAAAGAATAGAAAAACGCCTGAATTCACAGGCGTTTTTTATTGCGGAGGTATTTGTCAGACTGGCGGTAACTGCTGCATCGGCCAGCGTGGTGTCACGCCGATCGACAAATCCTGCGCCTGTCCGGCACGCAGCCGCTGCCAGCCGGCATAGGCAATCATCGCACCATTGTCGGTGCAAAATTCTTTGCCAGGATAAAACACTTCGCCTTTCTGTGATTGCATCAGGTCTGCCAGTTGCGCACGGAGTGATTGATTGGCGCTGACGCCACCGGCGACCACCAACCGTTTCAGGCCGGTTTCTTTTAAGGCGCGGCGGCATTTTAATACCAAAGTATCGACGACAGCCTGCTGAAATGACGCAGCGATATCCGCCTGTACCTGCGGCGTTTTCCCTTCAGCAGCAATGACATTGGCAGCCGCAGTTTTTAACCCGCTAAAGCTGAAATCAAGGCCTGGTCTGTCGGTCATTGGGCGCGGAAACGGATATTTTTTCGCATCGCCCTGTACTGCCAGTTTCGCCAGCAGGGGCCCGCCGGGATAATCCAGCCCCATCAGTTTGGCGGTTTTGTCAAAAGCTTCACCGGCGGCATCATCAATCGACTCGCCGAGCAGCTGGTATCGGCCAATGCCATCGACACGCACCAACTGCGTATGGCCGCCCGACACCAATAAGGCCAGGAACGGAAACTGCGGCGCATTGGCTTCCAGCATAGGTGCCAGCAAATGCCCTTCCATGTGATGCACCGCTAAAGCCGGTTTGCCCCAGGCAAATGCCAGACTACGGCCAATAGCAGCGCCAACCAGTAAAGCGCCAGCAAGGCCTGGGCCCGCCGTATACGCAACGCCGTCAATAGTACTGGCATCACAACCAGCTTCAGCCAAAGCTTGTTTGACTAACGGCAGGGTTTTTCTGATATGATCACGGCTCGCCAGTTCAGGGACTACACCGCCATAGTCCGCATGCAACGGAATTTGGCTGTAAACAATGTGGCTCATCAGGCCTTTTTCTGTGTCAAAGATCGCAATTCCGGTCTCATCACAGGATGTTTCGATACCTAAAACCCGCATGAATATCCTCTGGCAACAGGCCCAAAGCCGCGGATTGTAACGGTTTTAGCCAATCAGCACCAGTCATCGACCAAATCGCTTTACTTTATCGTCGCTCTTTGAGTAAAATGCCGCACCATTTTTAAACGTATTGGTTAGCCGCTGACCGGGTCGCGGTGTCCTATCAACCGAGGTGAGATTTTAATGCCTGTAGTGAAAGTGAAAGAGAACGAACCGTTTGACGTAGCATTACGTCGTTTCAAACGCTCTTGCGAAAAAGCCGGTGTTCTGGCTGACGTTCGCGCTAAAGAGTTCTTTGAGAAGCCAACTTGGGTTCGTAAGCGTAAGAAAGCTGCTGCTGTGAAACGTCACATGAAGAAGCTGTCACGCGAAAACGCTCGTCGCATCAAGCTTTACTAAGACCTGTTACCGCTGACTATGGCTCTGCTCGAGCAACTTCAGGAAGCGCAGAAAGACGCCATGCGGGCCAAAGACAAAGTACGTCTTGGCACTATCCGCATGGCACTGGCTGAGATCAAACAACGCCAGATTGACGCGCAAATCCAACCCGACGATCCGAACGTTCTGGCTGTATTAACCAAGATGGTGAAGCAGCGTAAAGAATCGACGTCGCAATATCTCGCTGCCGGCAGACAAGATTTAGCCGACACTGAGCTGGCTGAAATCGCCGTGATCGAGCAGTTTTTGCCACAGGCATTGACCGCTGCCGAGCTGGATGATCTGCTAACACAGGCTATCAACGCAACAGGCGCAGCTGGGATGCAGGACATGGCAAAAGTGATGGCGTGGTTAAAACCACAAGCGCAAGGCCGTACCGACATGGGCGCGCTGAGCGGCTTAGTCAAAACCCGATTAAGCTAAATCGCGAAGCAACAAGCTGCCACCATATTCAGCTGTAAACTGCAATACCGTGCCCTCGCGCACGGTTTGTCTTTTTCTGGCATAAGCATTTGAGCAGGAAGGAAAAAGGTGGCAGGACAAATCCCAAGACCCTTTATTGACGACCTGTTGGCCCGTACCGACATCGTTGAGCTGATTGATCAGCGCGTGCCGCTGAAAAAAGCCGGCAAAAACTACGCGGCATGCTGCCCGTTCCACAGCGAGAAATCACCATCTTTTACCGTCAGTGCTGACAAACAGTTTTATCACTGCTTTGGTTGCGGTGCGCATGGCAATGCCATCAGCTTTATGATGGCGTTTGAACAACTTGAATTTGTCGAAGCCATCGAAGAGTTGGCCAAACTGTATCATCTGGAAGTACCGCGTGAAGGTGGACAAAAGACTTATCAGCAAGGCAGTGCCGATGACTACAGCCAGATGGAGAAAGCGGCGAAGATTTATCAGGCACAGCTGCAAAACAGTGAAAGTGCCCTCGCCTACGTCGCTAAACGCGGATTATCGGCCGACACCATCCAAAAATACGGCATAGGTTATGCCCCGGACAGCTGGGATTTACTGCTCAAACAACTGGCAACGACGCGCGCCGGCCGTGACCAGCTGTTTGAGCTGAAACTGACCAATCGCAATGACAACGGCCGGGAATACGACTTTTTCCGCGATCGCCTGATGTTCCCTATCCGCGATAAACGTGGCCGGGTTATTGGGTTTGGTGGCAGAGTTTTGGGCGACGGTACACCGAAGTACCTGAATTCACCAGAAACCCGCCTATTCCACAAAGGCCGCGAATTGTATGGCCTGTTTGAGGCCCGCCAGCAGCAGGAACGTTTGTCGATGTTGCTGGTCGTAGAAGGCTATATGGACGTGGTGGCACTATCGCAATTCGGTATTGAATTTGCTGTAGCTTGCTTGGGTACCGCCACGACCGGCGACCATATGCAAACTATGTTTCGGTATACGCCGACTGTCGTGTGCTGTTATGACGGCGACCGCGCTGGTCGCGACGCCGCCTGGCGGGCACTGCAAAGCGCACTGCCGCATCTGAAAGATGGCGTTGAGCTGAAGTTTGTGTTTTTACCGGATGGCGAAGACCCGGATACATTGGTGCGTAAAGAGGGCAAAGAAGCCTTTGTCAGCCGATTGCAACAGGCGCAGTCACTGAGTAACTATCTGTTTGAACATTTGCTGGCTGAAATCGACGTGAACAGCGATGCCGGAAAATCTGCCTTGTGGAACCGGGCTAACGAGTTGATTTTACAGGTCCCCAGCGAATTTTATCGCGACACCCTGCAGGAAAGGCTGGCAAATTTAGTTGGCAGGCCACGCAGTTCGCTGGCACCTGTGAAAACAACAAAAACTAATCCGGCTGTGACGACGGCGACTAAAATCACACCAATGCGCCGCGCTATTGCGTTACTGCTGCAACATCCGGCTTTGGCTGCAGTGATGCCGCAAGCGCCGGAACTGGCGCAGGCCAATCTGCCGGGCATTGAGATTTTACTGGCGCTGCAGCACAAATTACTGGAACAACCGGATCTGACAACAGCGCAGTTGCTGGAACACTGGCGTGGCGCCGTCGAGTACAACATTCTGAGTAAACTGGCATTATGGGAACATCAGGTAGCGGATGAACAATTAACCGCAGATTTTCTGGACACCTTCAGAGCTATTGAGGACCAGTATCTGCAGCAACGGCTGGAAGCATTACAACGCAAAGACCAGCTGACCAAACTCAGTCTGGCCGAACGTCAGGAATATGCCATGTTGCTAAAGGCATTTAAGACGAAATAACCGTGAAGCTGTGGGGCCTTTGCTGGCTAGAAAAGCCGCGCTTTGTTATAATCCCGCATTCGCATTTTTGAAAACTAACTATATCGGGTGGAAGAGCAGCCTCTATGGAGCAAAATCCTCAGTCGCAATTAAAGCTTCTTATCTTAAAAGGTAAGGAACAAGGTTATTTAACTTTTGCTGAAGTAAACGATCACCTTCCACAAGATATCATCGATTCTGACCAGATCGAAGATATTATCCGCATGATTAATGACATGGGCATCCAGGTCTGCGAAACCGCACCTGATGCTGATGACTTAATTATGTCAGACGCAACCCCTGACGAAGACGCCGCGGAAGAAGCCGCTCAAGCGCTGGTCAGCGTGGACAAAGAACTCGGTCGTACGACGGACCCGGTCCGGATGTACATGCGCGAAATGGGTACTGTAGAACTGTTGACCCGCGAAGGCGAAATTGACATCGCTAAACGCATCGAAGACGGCATCAACCAGGTGCAAACGTCGGTCGCAGAATACCCGGAAGCCATTACTTACCTGCTGGAACAGTGGGATAAATTTGAAGCCGAAGAAATCCGCTTAAGCGACATTGTCACCGCTTTCGTTGATCCAAACGAAGTTGACGACCTGCCGCCCACAGCTACTCACATCGGCTCTGATGTACCGGAAGAAGAACTGGCTGACGAAGACGCCGATATTGCCGGTGACGACGAAGAAAGCGAAGACGGTGATTCTGACGAAGCAGACACAGGTCCGGATCCGGAACTGGCGCGCGAGAAATTCGGCGAGCTGCGCGTGCAATATGACATCACCCGCAAATCGATCATCGAAAACGGCCGTGAACACGCGCAGACTAAAATCGAAATCGACAAGCTATCAGAAGTATTCCGTTGCTTCCGTTTAGTGCCAAAACAATTTGACCGTCTGGTCAAAAACATGCGCGAAATGATGGACCGCGTGCGTGTGCAGGAACGTATCGTCATGAAGCATTGCGTTGAATATGCCAAAATGCCGAAGAAGAACTTCCTGAAATCTTTCACCGGTAACGAAAACAACAGTGCCTGGATTGACGCTGAAATCGCGGCGAATAAACCATATTCAGCCAAACTGGCAGATATGCGCGAAGAGCTGGTACGTTCCACCGACAAACTGCGCAAGATTGAAGAAGAAACCGGGCTGTCGATTTTCAAAATCAAAGATATTAACCGCCGGATGTCGATTGGTGAAGCCAAAGCGCGCCGCGCGAAAAAAGAGATGGTTGAAGCCAACTTACGTCTGGTGATCTCGATTGCGAAAAAGTACACCAACCGCGGTCTGCAATTCCTTGATTTGATTCAGGAAGGCAACATCGGCCTGATGAAAGCAGTTGATAAGTTTGAATATCGCCGCGGTTATAAGTTCTCAACTTACGCCACCTGGTGGATCCGTCAGGCCATTACCCGCTCGATCGCCGACCAGGCCCGGACTATCCGCATTCCGGTCCACATGATCGAGACCATCAACAAACTGAACCGCATTTCGCGGCAGATGTTGCAGGAAATGGGGCGTGAACCTTCACCGGAAGAACTGTCTGAGCGCATGGGCATGCCGGAAGACAAGATCCGCAAAGTGCTGAAAATCGCCAAAGAGCCTATTTCGATGGAAACACCGATTGGCGACGATGAAGATTCGCATCTGGGTGATTTTATTGAAGATAACTCTTCAGAATCACCACTGGATTCAGCCACAATGGAAAGTCTCAAAGCCGCCACCAACGAGGTGCTGGCAGGCCTGACGGCCCGTGAAGCCAAAGTACTGCGGATGCGGTTTGGTATCGATATGAATACCGACCATACGCTGGAAGAAGTGGGTAAACAATTTGACGTGACCCGTGAGCGGATCCGGCAGATTGAAGCCAAAGCGCTGCGTAAGCTGCGTCACCCTTCCCGTTCCGAAGTGCTGAAAAGCTTCCTGGACGAGTAACACTCGTTTTTGAATGCATTTACAAAACAGGCACCTAGAGGTGCCTGTTTTTTTGCCGATAAATTAAGCAATCAACTGTTTCGACTGGCAATTCAGCGGTGACAAGGCAACAAAAAATCCATATACTGACAACGCTTCACCAACCAGACGACTGTCTGTACGCTGGCCCGATAGCTCGGTTGGTGAGAGCACTACACTCATAATTTCTGAGTCCGTGTGTTAACATAGAAAAGTTGCTGAATGTTTTTAAATGCGTGGCCCCATAGCTCAGTTGGTTAGAGCACTCGACTCATAATCGATTGGTCCCTGGTTCAAGTCCAGGTGGGGC
>SSFI01000100.1 GCA_008015325.1 Rheinheimera sp. | reverse complement strand
TCATTCGCCATCACCATGTTGGAGATATTAATCCGCAGAACTGGCCGAAAATTCAGCAGCTGTATCAGCAGCTGCAGCAAGGAGGCAGCGATGCGCCTTAATGGCTTGCTGTTGTCTGCGCTGCTGTTGGCGTTGCCAGCCAGTGCTACCGAAGACCTGCTGCAATTTGAGTCTGCCGAGCAACAGCAGCTGTATCGTCAGCTGACCGCTGAGCTGCGTTGTCCAAAATGTCAGAATCAGAATATTGCTGATTCGAATGCTGTCGTCGCAGTGGATATGCGCAATAAAACACTGGAGCTGGTGCGCCAGGGCCAAAGTCATGACGAAGTGATCGACTACATGAAACAGCGCTACGGCGATTTTGTGCATTATCAGCCGCCGGTGCAGCTCAGTACTATCTGGTTATGGTTGTTGCCACTGCTGGCGGTGTTGGCATTGGGTGTTACTGTGCTTCGGCGTAGTTACAGCAGCCAGTCTGCCATGGCAGATGATGCCGATATTCCAACCGATCAAACCGCTTTAGCCGCGCAGTTACAGGCAATGATTGACGAAGCAACCAGCGCCAGCCGGCACCAGCCGAAGGAGTAACAGGCGATGTTGATGAATGTAGTTATGGTGGCAGCCCTGTTGCTGGCCGTGTCGGCGTTGATGTTATGTTGGCCACGGCAGATGAAAGCAGGCCAGCAATTGGACCGCAAAAGCCTGTTTGCCGAAAAACTGGCACTGTTAAAGGACGCCCGCGAGCTCGGCGAATTGTCAGACGCCGATTTTGCCATTGCCGCCGCGGAATTAAAAAGTCAGTTTCTGGCACCGTTGCCCGATGCACAGCAACTGCAAGGCCGGTCAACCCGCAGCGGCTTATTGGCTTTTGGCATATTAGTGCTGATGACTGCCGGTGTTTATGCCCTGACCGGCCAGTATCGTGAGTTACAACATTGGCAGCAGGCGCAGGACAATCTGGCCAGCTTTGGTGAACGGGCCTTGCTGGGCAAAGGCGAAGCGCTGAATGAAGCAGAGCTGGCGCAATTTGCGCTGGCGCTGCGCACGAAACTAGCCAACACCGGCGATGATGCGGTGGCTTGGTTTGTGTTAGGTCGTATCTGGTTTAGTCAGGGGCAAGTACCGGAATCTATTGAAGCTTTTGAAAAGGCGCTCAGCCTGACACCGGAACGCACCAACTTACTCATCAGTTACGCGCAGGCTTTATTAGTCGAAGACTCAGAAGAGAATGTCAAAAAAGCCGCAAAAAGTTTAGGTGTGGTGCTGAGTAAAGATGCCAGTAATATTGACGCGCTGTCGATGCTGGCGCTGATCGCCCAGCAGCGTGGTGATGTCAAAGAAGCCCGTGCGGCTTGGGAAGTGTTACTGACACAACTGCCAAAAGACGACCCGCGTTATGCGCAGGTGCAACAGCAGCTGGCGCAGCTCGGCTCTCAACCGCAAATGTCGCAGCAGCAAGCGTCTCAACCGCAAAGGTCTCAGCAACAAGCTTCGCAGCAAAACGGCGAAACACCGGCTGGCCCTGTGTTGAATGTGACTTTGACTATCCCGCAGGCGGTTGCTGATGCCAATAAAGATGCGACTTTGTTTGTGTTTGCCCGCGCCACTGAGGGCATGCCATTGCCGGTTGCCGTGCAAAAACTGACGGTGAAAGCAGGCACTATGCAGATCCGGCTCGATAACAGCCACAGTATGCAAAGCGGCTGGAACTTATCCGCAGTGAAAAGCGTCACAGTGGGGGCCCGAATCAGCCGCAGCGGTTCAGCCACGCCGGATCCAACAGATCTGCAGTTAAAGTCGGCGGAATTGAGTTTGTCGGCAACACCGCAGTCGGTGGAACTAAGTTTTTGACCCGGATAAGCGGCGATAGCTGAGTAAAAATACGGTAAAATCGTGGAAAAACTGCTGTGAGCAGTGATCCGCCGCCGCGGCGCAGGGTATAATCCTGCGCCTTTTTATATTGCAACAGGACGCAACATGCATTTCATTAAAACTGCAGCGCTGCTGCTGACGCTGTTACTGGCAGGTTGTGCCAGCAAACCAGAATCGGCCGGTACGGCATCCAATGACCCGCGTGACCCCTTGGAGTCGGTCAACCGCAAAACCTGGACCTTAAACTACGAATATCTCGACCCTTATCTGCTGCGTCCGGCTACTGTTGGTTATATGACAGTGGCGCCAAAACCAGTGCGCACCGGCCTTGCCAACATGGTGCAAAACCTCGATGAACCTGCCAGCTTTATCAATGCCGTGCTGCAGGGCAAACCGAAAAGCTCAGCCATTTCTGCCGGCCGTTTTCTGGTGAACAGCACAGTCGGCGTGCTGGGTTTCTTTGACGTCGCCTCGCATTTTGAATTACCGCTGCAAAACGAAGATTTCAGTCAGACATTAGGCGTCTGGGGTGTCGGCCACGGTCCTTACGTGATGGTGCCTGGTATGGGCCCGACTACAGTGCGTGACGCCACAGGCCGGGTGGTTGATAACCTGTATTTCCCGCTGGCGCTATTAAACACGCCGTTGTCGATTGGCCGTTTTGTCATCAACGCATTGGATGGCCGTGAACAACTGATGGCACAGGAAAAACTGCTGAACGACTCACTCGACCCTTATCTGTTTGTCCGTGATGCTTATTTCCAGCGTCAGGATTACAAGCAATATGACGGCAATCCGCCGCAGGCTGAAGTCGATGAAGAGGCGTTAGAAGCCTTTATCGAATAGCGGTTTGACCGCAACAGCCGGGCTGACCAGTGCAGCCCGGCTTTTCATTTCTGCTCAGCTGCGGTATAAACGGCTGGCAAAAATCAGAAACACCCGCGTCTTATAATTATTAGAAACAGGAAACCACCATGACTCAATCCCCTGTGACTCAGCCACAGCTCGCGCTGCTGTGCTGCAAGATGAACCGGAGCTGCCGATGAATCACGTAGCAGCTAAACAATTTGATACGCTGTGGGGCCACCCTAAACCGCTGTGGATGTTATTCATGGCAGAGTTCTGGGAGCGTTTTGCCTTTTACGGTATCCGCTGGGCATTAACGCTGTATATCGTTGCCCAATTTTATGAAGGCAATGCAGCAGGTGAAGCTGATGCCAGCCGCTACTACGGCGCTTACCTGGCGCTGGTATATGCCACAGCCATTTTCGGTGGTTATGTCGCGGACCGTGTGATTGGTTACCAGCGCTCGATTTTATTGGGCGCAGTGGTGATGTCGATTGGTCTCTTTATGATCATGATCCCAAGCCTCGAGCTGTTCCTGCTGGGTCTTGCGGTGATTGTGGTTGGTAACGGTCTGTTTAAGCCGAATATTTCCTCGCTGGTCGGTCAGCTGTACGAGCAGGGTGATGACCGTCGTGACCGTGGTTTTACCATTTTCTATATGGGTATCAACCTGGGTGGTATGTTGTCACCGTTAATCACCGGCTGGTTAGCAAGTGAGATTTTTGGTACGCCACAACACCAGAACTATAAAGCGGTGTTTGGCGCGGCCGGTGTCGGTATGTTGTTATCCACCATCTGGTTTTATATTGGCCGGGCCCAGTTAAAAGGCATCGGCATGGTGCCGGAAGATAAACCGGCCGGCAAAATGCTGGCTTATGTGATCGCCGGTATTGTCGTGGCAGTGCCTACTGTCTATTTCCTGATGGCCGGCATGGGCGCACAAACTTTAGCCTGGGTCCTCGGCGTGCTGTTTATTATCGTCGCGCTGATGCTGCTGGTTGAAGGCAAACAAAACGGCACTGTGCAAATGCACCGCGTCTGCGCTTTATTGTTGTTGTTTGGCTTTAACGTCACTTTCTGGATGTTCTTTGAACAGGCCGGCAGTTCCTTTAACTTCCTGGCGCAGAACCTTGTGAATCGTGATGTGTTCGGCGATGCCAGCTTTATCTTCCCGACTGGCTGGTTCCAATCGGTGAACTCGCTGGCCATCATTGTGTTTGCGCCAATTATCAGCGCGGTCTGGTACTTCACCAGTAAACGTAAAATGGAGCCAACTATCCCGTTTAAGTTTGGCCTGGGTTTACTTGGCAACGCCTTAGGCTTTTTAGTGCTGATGTTTGCCTTAACCCAACTGGTGGATGGCAATGGCCTGATCCCAATGTGGCCACTGGTGCTGTGTTATGTGCTGCAGTCGATTGGTGAGTTGTGTTTATCGCCGATTGGCTTGTCGATGGTCACCAAGCTGGCGCCGGTCCGTTATGTTGGTTTAGCGATGGGCGCATGGTTCTTGTCGGTGGCAACAGGTAATAACCTGTCGGGCTTGCTGGCCGGTGAAATTTCTGGTGAAAGCGGCATGACGGTCGAATCGGCGCTAGCGGGCTTCAGCTTCAGCTTCTACCTGCTGTTAGGCGCCGGTATTTTGCTGCTGTTGATTTCGCCGCTGATTAATAAACTGATGCATGGCGTGAAATAACGCTGTTGTAGAGACAAAGAAAGCGCCGGTTGGCGCTTTTTTTATGCCCAATTCAGGGCGGTGTTCGGCATTTTATAACTGCAATTGCCGCCGCGCTTGCGCCAGTAACGGCCGCACTAAAGCAAAAGTCACGGGTCTGGTCAGCAGCGGATAAATCAGCACCAGTGCCACCGCGAAACCAAGGCCTTGCCAGATAGTGTCAGCGCGGGCGATCAGCATAAAGGGCGGGATTAACACACAGAGCTTCCAGACATTCAGAATAAGCTTCTGTGGCGTTGGCAGCTGGTCGGCAGCACGGCGTAACACCGCCATCCGGTCGCGGAAGTTCAGTTGCTGCAGTTCAGGTAAAGCACGACTGTTCCAGAACATAACATACCTTTTTTCAATCAATTTACCGGTTATACGCGGAAGCGTCTGCAGCAGATTAGCCAGAATCAGGCTCGCCAAAAACTGCTTCGCCGGAAATAACAAAGGCCGGTACACCGGCCTTTGGATAATGCATCGGCAGATTAAGCCAGTTTGGCCAAAATCTCTGCAACCACGTCATCAATCGACAACAGCGACTTTTCACCACTGCGACGGTTTTTGTATTCGACCTGACGTTCGTCCAGATTACGCTCACCAATCACGATATGGTGCGGCACGCCTAACAGTTCCATATCGGCGAACATCACACCAGGGCGTTCTTTACGGTCGTCAAACAGCACTTCCACGCCCGCTGCAATCAGCGCTTTATACAGCGCTTCGGCGGTGTCCTGAATGCGCACCGATTTATGCATATTCATCGGCACTAAGGCGACCTGGAATGGCGCAATGGCCGCAGGCCAGATGATGCCGTACTGGTCGTGGTTCTGTTCAATCGCTGCCGCGACAATACGGGACACGCCGACGCCATAACAGCCCATCATCATGATCTGATGTTTGCCTTCTTCGTTCAGCACGCCGGCTTTCATTGCTGCAGCATAACGGTCGCCCAGCTGGAAAATATGTCCGACTTCAATACCGCGTTGAATCACTAAATGACCTTGGCCGCAAGGGCTTGGGTCGCCTTCGACGACATTACGCAAATCAGCGACTTCATAAGTTGCGATGTCACGGTCGAAATTGACGCCAGTCAGGTGATAACCATCTTTGTTAGCGCCACAGACAAAGTTCGCGGCAACAGCGGCGCTGCGGTCCGCAACGATGCGAATAGACAGGCCAACCGGGCCCAGTGAACCGGCTGAGGCGCCAGTGACGGCACGGATATCAGCTTCAGAGGCAAAAGTCAGCGGGCTCTGCACGCCTGCCAGTTTCTCGGCTTTGATTTCGTTTAATTCATGGTCACCGCGTAATAGCAGTGCGACCAGCGGCTGCGGGCCTTTATCATCAGTGCGTTCACCGTACACCAGCAGCGTTTTGATGATTTGGCCGGCATCGACCGAAAGTAATGCTGCCACTTCAGCGATAGTGCCGGCATTTGGCGTGGCGATTTCAGTCACTGCGGCTGTGGCGGCTGGGCGTGGCGTGGTTGGTGCCAGCGCTTCGGCTTTTTCGATGTTGGCGGCGTAGTCGCTGGCATCAGAAAACACAATCGCATCTTCACCCGATGACGCCAACACGTGGAATTCGTGCGAAACGGCACCACCGATGGCGCCGGTGTCGGCTAAGACTGGTCGGAATTCAAGGCCTAAGCGGGTAAAGATATTGCTGTAGGCCTGGTACATCGCCTGATAAGTTTTTTCCAGACATTCCTGGCTCAGGTGGAAGGAGTAGGCGTCTTTCATCAGGAATTCGCGTGCGCGCATCACACCAAAACGTGGCCGGCGTTCGTCGCGGAATTTGGTCTGGATTTGGTACAAATTCAGTGGCAGCTGTTTGTAGCTGCTGACTTCTTTGCGCACCAGGTCGGTGATGACTTCTTCATGGGTTGGGCCCAGCACGAAGTCACGCTGGTGGCGGTCTTTAAAACGCAGCAGCTCGGCGTCCATTTTTTCCCAGCGGCCAGATTCCTGCCAGAGTTCAGCCGGTTGTACCATCGGCATCAGCACTTCAATAGCACCGGCTTTGTTCATTTCTTCCCGCACAATGGCTTCGACTTTACGCAGCACCCGGATACCGTTCGGCAGCCAGGTGTACATGCCGGACGCTTCACGGCGGATCATGCCGGCACGAAGCATCAACTGATGGCTGATAATTTCGGCATCGGCCGGCGTTTCTTTTAAGGTGGATAACAGGTACTGACTGGTGCGCATTGCTGAGTTCACTCTGAAATACAAATAATTTGGCCCTATTCTAACAAGGGGTTTAGTCGGGCAGAAGGGTGATTTGCTGTTTTATCAAGCCTGATTGCACTTGCTGGCCGGCGCCCATGCCGCCGAGGCTGTAGATACTGCCATCGATTTCTATAAGATTGCGCAGGTCCATCACTGCTTCGCCAGTTTTTCCCAAGCGCCAGTTTTGGCTGTTGTGCTGATACAACCAGACTCTATCGTCGGGTTCGGCTGGTTTGCCGTTGTAACCGATGCCGTTGAAATTGTAAGGCGTGCTGCTGCCACCGATAAAAGCCAGATAACGCTCGCCGTCGATAGCAACCGGTAGTGCGGCCTGGCGGTAACGTGCGGACCCCGTTGGATGCGGGATAGCTTTCCAGCTGATTTTGCGCGCATTGCTGCTGTCGATATCGCCGCGATAACAGGCCGTGCTTGCGACGTAGCTGCGTTCACCCGTCTGATTTAACGCGGTGGCAACGCCGTCACAAATGACCATAACATTGCCGTCAATGGCACCGGCATGACCAAATACTGGTGTGCCCGGGAAAGGTGTCGCCTGTGACCATTTCTGCGTGAAGTTATCAAATACCTGCACCAGATTGATATTACCGTCGTTATGCCAGCCGCTGACCAGATAAATGTAACGGTTCTGATAACTCAGTGCGACACTGTCATCGACCGCCACCGGCATATCCGGCAACTTGGTATAGTTTTTACTTATCACACTAAAACGGTAACTGTCCGGCTGGGTGACTTCAGTGCCATCGCGGGCCACCGAATAACCACCAAACAGATAAAAATTCTGTTCCAGTACCGTGGCTGTCATCGCCAGGCGGCTATTGTGGCCGAGGCTATTGGGGACATTCGGCAATTTTAGCCAGCTGCTGTCGCCGGCAAGCAACATCCAGGCCTTGCTATGCGCATCGGCTGCGGTTTTCCCTTCGCCAAGCCCGGCAAAACTGGCGATATAGGTTTTGCCACGGATACTGGTAGCTAACACCGGATTATTGCTGACTGGCTCCGGTAATGGCGGCAGCGTTTGCGCCAGGGCTGGTGTCAGCAGCGGGCTCAGCAGCAACGTGCTCCGCAGGGAGAACAAAAATGTCGGTAACGTAATTGTGGTTGCCATCGACTGTCCATTTGATGTTGTAGTGATACAAAGTCATACCATAAGTTTGCACGTCGTCGCGCTGCTTTTTATATGGTGGCCGCGGGTCCTGTTTCAACACTTTTTCGATGAACAGCTGCAGGTGCGGATATTGTTGCTGCTTCTGACAAAAAGTCGTCGCCGCCTCGCTAAAGCTGACCGTCATGGCGGTCTCAGGCGCAGCATCAGCAAAACCGCCCGATGCATCTGGTAAAGAATCTGAATAGGGCAAATAAGGTTTAATGTCCAATACGGGCGTGCCATCAAGCAGATCAATGCCGGATAAATGTAACACCAGCAATTCACCGCGCCGGCTGATGCCTTCCAGTTTGACCACCGACAAACCAATCGGATTGGGCCGGAAAGTAGCGCGAGTGGCAAACACGCCTTTTTTGGTATTACCGCCGAGGCGCGGTGGCCGCACCATGGGTGACCAGCCCTTATCTGCTGTTTCGTGAAAGACAAACACCAGCCACAGATGCGAAAACGCTTCGATGCCGCGCACAATGGCATCATCGGCATAAGGCGGATGCAACACCAGTTCGCCGCGGGCTTCCGGGATCAGACCCGGCTGGCGTGGGATAGCAAATTTCTGTTTGTAGGGCGACTGGATAAATCCGAGCGCCGGGAAGTTAAACGTCTGGTCCATGGGCAGAACAACAATCTCTGGCAGCTATGTTATGTGCATTATCCGGTGCCGGCGGGCAAACAACAAGGTATAGCCGTTCTGGATCCAGAAGTGCTTGCTCTTGGCTGTCTGGGTGTCTAGAGTGATTTGTTCGCTAATGAAGTAAAGAGTTGTGATTCGATGGAACAGAAAACACTATTAATTGAATGCCCGGATTCAAAAGGGCTGATCGCGCAAATTACCAATATTTGTTACAAGCATCAGCTCAATATCACCCGCAATACTGAATATGTCGACCCGGATTCCGGCCGCTTTTATATGCGTACTCAGCTCGAAGGGATTTTTAATGATCATACATTGTTGTTGGATTTGGACCGCGCTTTGCCCCAAGGCAGTGAACGGCAATTAGTGGGCACGGCGAAAAAACGCGTGGTCATTCTGGTTACCAAAGAAGCGCATTGCCTGGGCGATATTCTGATGAAAGTGTTTGATGGTTCGCTGGAGCTGGATATTGCGGCAGTTATCGGCAATCACCCACACTTACAGGCGCTGGCCGAGAAATTCGATCTGCCTTATCATTTTATTGGTCATCAGGGTGTGAGCCGGGTGGAACATGAACAATTATTAGCAGCGCAGATTGCGCATTATCAGCCGGATTATCTGGTACTGGCGAAGTTTATGCGCGTATTAAGCCCGGATTTTGTTGCAGCTTATCCAAATCGAATTATCAATATCCATCATAGTTTTTTACCGGCATTTATTGGTGCCCATCCATATCGCCAGGCCTTTAATCGCGGCGTCAAGATCATTGGCGCCACAGCCCATTTTGTCACCGATCATCTGGATGAAGGGCCAATCATCAAACAAATGGTAACTAACGTGGACCACACTTATAGTGCAAAAGATATGGCAAAAGCCGGCCGTGACGTTGAAAAAAATGTACTGACCAAAGCGCTGGAATTAGTGGTAGAAGATCGGGTATTTGTACACGGCAATAAAACCGTCATACTGTGAAAAACAGCCTTGGGAGCCTATATGCAGCCGAGAACCGTCGAATTTCGTTTTCTGGCCGAACCGACCCATGTCAACTTTGGTGGCAAAGTGCATGGTGGCATGGTGATGAAATGGCTGGACCAGGCGGCATATGCCTGTGCGGCGCGCTGGAGTGGCCTGTATTGCGTCACAGTGTCGGTTGGGACTATTCGCTTTCGCCGGCCTATTCTGGTCGGTCATTTAGTGGAACTGGAAGCTAAAGTGGTGCATACCGGCAGTACCAGCATGCATATATTCGTGCAAGTGCGTTCCGGTGACAGTAAAAGTGGTGAGCTGGCAGAAACTAACCACTGCATTATTACTTTTGTCGCGCTGGACGAGCAGGGCAATACCGCAAAAGTCCCGGTCTGGCTGCCTGAAACGGCTGAGGATAAGTTTCTCGAACAATATGCCATTCAAATGAAACAGTTTTCCCAGACCGTTGAACAGCAGATGCTGGATTTCTATCAGGAGCAACAGCATGCAAATTAAAGCGTTTTTATTTGGCGCTGCATTCTTACTCGCCGGACCTTTGTCTGCTGCAGAGCAGCTGACTCTCAGCGCTGAGCTGGAGCCGCTGCGTCCATACATAGGTAAAACCTGGCGCGGCCAGTTGTCCCAGCCCGGACAGCCGGAAATGATTGATATCAGCCGCTGGGAACGGGCGCTGAATGGTACAGCGATTAAAATCAGTCATTCGGTGAATCAAGGTGAATACGGCGGCGAAACTATACTTTTTTATGACAAAAAACAGCAAAGTCTGGCGTATTATTATTTCACCACAGCCGGTTTTTATACACATGGCACTATGTCGATAGACAACAAAACCAAGCTTTTGACTGCCGAAGAAACGGTTGAAAACAATGCCAAGGGGATTACTAAAGTCCGCTCTATATCGAAACTGTCTGAAAACACATTGACGACAACTTCAGAATATCTGCAGCAGGGTAAATGGGTAGCGGGCCACAGTGCCGTCTACACAGAGGCACCGGACGCGAAGGTTGTGTTTAAATAATTATTTATCTTTCAGGTCGTCAGTCATATCCAGCGCATAGATATTGTCGATCTGATCAGGACTGGAATGGCTGACTTTTAAATCTTTCACCCGGCCGTTACGCAGGCTATATACCCAGCCGTGGACTGCCAATTCCTGGCCGCGGTCCCAGGCATCCTGCACCACGCTGGTATGACAGACATTACGTACCTGCTCGATGACATTAAGCTCGCACATGCGGTTCTGCCGTTCTGCTTCCGTTTCCAGCGCCTCAATTTCGGCTTTATACATCGTATAAATATCTTTGATATTACGCAGCCAGTTGTCTACCAGGCCGACTTTTTGTTTACTGATGGCGGCATTAATACCACCACAACCGTAATGACCGCACACGATGATATGTTTCACTTTCAGCACATCAATAGCGTATTGCAAGACCGACAGACAATTGATGTCGGCATGTAGCACAAGGTTGGCGACGTTGCGGTGTACAAACAATTCACCGGGCAACAAACCGACGATATCGTTAGCTGGAACCCGGCTGTCAGAACAACCAATCCATAAATACTCAGGAGCCTGTTGTGCCGACAATTTCTTGAAAAATCCGGGCGCTTCGCGCTCGATACGGTCAGCCCATGCTTTATTGTTGTCGAACAAATGTTGTAAAGATTGCATTTCAGATCCCCGGACAAATTTCGGCTAAGATACCTGAATTGCGCGCAAATGCCAGCACCGACCAGCTAGAGTTGTTGTAAAAGCTGTGGAAATTATTGTATCCCCATTTCTTTTTTTATTGAATATCACTATGATGTCCGCAGATATTATATCGCCAACATAGAAGGTTCTCTGTATGTCATTATTACTTGATAAACGCGAGTTAAAAAAAGCAGCAAAAGAGTTGTCTGTATTAAAGTTACAGGAAGTAATTGATGTATTGAAATCGGTACTAGATGAACGGCAAAAAGAATCTGAAGTTTTGGAAAAAGTGCGTGAGTTTGCCCGTGCTCAAGGCTTCACTCTGGAACAGCTGGGTTATAAATTAAATGCCGAAGGCACATTCGTATTGAATCAGGAAGAAGAAGTACAACAGTCTGATGCCAAACGTCCGGTGAAACCTAAGTTCAAAACTATCAACAAAGAAAGTCAGTTTTTCTACGTCGAAGATGGTAAGTTACAGCTGCTGAAGACTCATACCATGAAAAAATCGCTGAACGAAAAAGGTATCGAAGTGGTGCCATTTTCTAAAGTCGAGAAAAAATATGTCAAACAGATTGATGCTCTGCTGGACGAAGCCAGCAGCCAGGCACTGGTAAACTACAATGCCAAAGTTGACGTCTGGAATGAGTGGGCTGCTGCACACCATGAAGAGATCCTGACCAAGCGCTAATATTCGGTGTAAAGTGTCAAATAAAAAACAGGAGCCTTGAGCTCCTGTTTTTTATGCGTAGCCATGTTGTTGCGGGCTATTTAGGCTGTGCATCCAGTGACAGGCCGTTAACATGCCGGCTTTGGTCTGACATAAGATACATA
>SSFI01000086.1 GCA_008015325.1 Rheinheimera sp. | reverse complement strand
GAGATTGCCAGAAGCCATGGCGCAGATTTAGTGACGGCCATAAATGAAGCATTTGCATTTTTAGCACAACGTTGCCAGCGTCAGAATTTGAAGAGGGATCAAAAAGACGGGGTGTTTAAAATGCTAACTAATCTAAATATATCAACAGCTTAAGCTCTTAAGGACATACGTATGACCGTTTTAGAAAAATGTTAGAAAGCTTCTAGTTGGGATCAGGCTGGCTAATGCCAGCCCCTCTCCACAAATCATTCACTTCCGAGATTCTCAAAGAGCTGCTAAAATCTTAGAAAAGAGTTTCTTAGAAATGCAGTTCGATACACTACTTAAACCAATCAATGACTTCCTGCTTTGCCCAACTCCGCAAGCGTGGCTAGACGAAGCCAAAAAGCCTGAAAGACTTCCAATTCTGCTACAAGACCATTTAGTGTGTGAATTAAAGGCTGGGCAAACAGCTATGTATTTGCTTCGCCGTTATGCTTGTAACGATGAAAGTTCAAAGCATTTGCTGCAATGGTTGAAGCCGTTTGAGGACTTTGCCTATCGCTTTGAAGGGAATCTGGAAGATCTGAAAAATGCTGAAAAATTGAGTAAGTCAATTATAGGTCGATCTGACTTCGAACATTCGGACTTGATTATCAGCAAAATGGTTCTGCTTATCCGTGAGGAACTGCACCATTTTTGCCAAGTATTAGAGATAATGCTAGATCGTGGTATTCCATACCAAAATATTGCTGCAAGTCGTTACGCTAAGACCCTTATTCAAAATTGTAAAACGCACGAGCCGCAAATTTTTATTGATAAACTCATTTGTGGCGCTTATATCGAAGCCCGTTCCTGTGAACGATTTGCAGTTTTAGCTCAATTGGTCGATCAGGAACTTGCTGATTTTTATGTGTCTTTATTACGTTCCGAAGCCAGGCACTTCGCTGATTATCTTGAATTGGCAGAAATAATTTCACCAACTGATATTTCTATGAGAGTCCAAGTTTTCGGCGAACTGGAAAGAAAACTTGTATCTACCCCTGACACTGATTTTAAATTCCATAGCGGTGCATATGCACTAAATTCAGCTAATTAAGGTTTAAGACTGATTTAAGTGAGCTGCGAGGGGTGATTAACCTAATTTAAATTTTAGCTGTGGCATTAATGCGTTGATATCTGATATATCCACCAATGTCGCGAGAGACTGACAATGGTCTCTCGCTTGTATATGATGACAAATTAACCTTTCAGAATTTTTACAACTTCTACAAGAGCGGAGAGCTCCTGCTTTTGAACAGGGGTTAACTCATAGTCATTATAATATTGTTGTCCGTGAAACCTGATTTTCGCACTTGTTGCAGTTGCAAGTTTTTCCAGCATAGATAACTTATCATCATCTAGCGAGGTTGTGCTCCACTCCCAGATTCGCCCACCGGTGTGATCTCTTTCAAATTGTAGTTTTGGACTGTCCCAGCGAAATCCATCCGCAGAAATGGCATAATTTTGAACAAATAGCCAATCCTCAGCCTGATAGTGAACCACGATAAAAGGGGTATATTTTCCATCTTCATTTATAACCAATCTAATCGAAACAAAAGTTTCTTTGTTGTTATAAGGCAGATGAGAAATAATTGTTTTCTTGTCAAAATCATCAACCTTGACACTTAACGTCGAAAGCAAATCTGCTAGTCTCGCTGAATGTTTAGGATACTTGCTGGCAATGTTCCTGATGGCTTCAATTTCAGCCTCGGAAAACCCATGCCCATTTTGGCTACTCACATTCAACTTACCACGACTAATATTGCTATAACCCGTAATAATGGTCTTTGCGCCTTTAACAATAGGTACAGGCTTGAAACTGGAAATTTTGTTATGCTCTTCCAGAGGAATAAATGTGTCGCCAACATGCTGATATTTTTTTGATTTTACGACATAAATCACTTCACCAGTTTCAAGAATTGCTTCACGAACAACATGATCATATAAATCTTCAAAAGCAGCCTTGTCGGTAAAAAAACCTCTCTTTCCCACATATTTTTCATAAGGTAAGCGATTCATTAAACAGTCTACAGCTACTGAGCTAACTGGCATTTTGAAGCAGACATCCCCATACGCGTACTTCTGAAGTGCAGGACTGACATTACCAAAGACAAATTCTTCTCTGCCTTCAGGAGCATAAGTGAAGGCTTTCTGAGAGTTTTGGATTTGATTTGTAACTGCACTTGGCACTTGTTGTGGACCTGTAGCGGTACAAGCTGCAAAAAAAAAGGGAATAAATGCTGCTGAAATGATTTTTTTCATAATTAAGTCCATTTAAATACTGAAGGATCTTAGATAAATCTATCAACCCCCAATATAGTACGTGCGGTCGGCCAAAATCAATCTGTTTCCTTTTTTTTGTCCATTCTCATGCGCACAAGATATTTAATGCTCACAGAGCAAATGGTCCTGCAATAACACAGGCAAATTCGCCGGCTCTCTGGCTTTATCAATCCAGGCCTGTGGCGTGCGGCATAACAAAAATTGATGGACAGGCGTCAGCAGTTCGGCGTAATTCATCTTATTTAATCTGTGTTCTGAACGTCAGAAAGGGTTGGCAGGGCGGCAAAATGTAGCTGCCAGCCGGAGGGCCTAACTTCGAGGTAGGCGCTTTGCTGGTACCAATCGCCGAGCACATAACGCCAGGCGGGTCTGCCATCAGGTAGCTGTAATTCGTGTACTGCAGGTCTGTGGGTATGACCGTGGATCAGGTGCTGTACCTGATAATTCGCCATCACCTTGGGCACTTCTTCCGGCGTCACATCCATAATGAGCGCAGACTTGGCCATTTTGTCGCTGGCGCTGACACGACGTGCTTTTCTGCCGAGGTGTTGGCGATACCATCGCGGCGTATGCAGGATGAGCCATTGCCACCAAGGCTGATCCCACCATTGGCGAAATTTCTGATAGCCCAGATCCAGTGTACATAAACTGTCACCGTGCATCAGTAAGGTGGGGACGCCATAAAAATTCACCACAGTGTGCGGTGCTAATAAATGCATGCCGGCTTTGTCGGCATAACGCTGCTTGAGCAAAAAGTCACGGTTGCCGTGACAAAAATACAACGGAACGCCCGCTGTGCTGAGACTACGCAGCGCTGTCGCCACCTGTTGCAGTAAAGGCTCCGGATTGTCATCGCCAATCCAGACTTCAAATAAATCGCCGAGAATATACAGCGCGTCCGCACCGCGTGCCGGTCCGGCCAGAAAATGCAGAAAGGCCTGAGTGATATCAGGCCTGTCCGGACTTAAATGCAGATCAGCGATCAGCAGGGTCGAGCGTTCAGCCATGTAATTCGGCTTTCTCGAGCACAACATTTTCAACCGGCACATCGGCGTGGCCGAATTTACGACCGGTGGCGACAGTGCGGATCTTGTCAATCACGTCCATGCCTTCAACCACTTCACCAAACACACAATAGCCCCAGCCACTGGCGTTTTTGCCGCTGAAGTTCAGGAAGCTGTTGTCAGCAACGTTGATAAAAAACTGGCAGGTGGCTGAGTGCGGGTCATTGGTGCGCGCCATGGCGATAGTGCCCTTCTTGTTGGCAACGCCGTTGTCAGCTTCGTTTTGGATTGGGCTTTTGGTTTCTTTTTGTTCCATGTCCTGAGTGAAACCGCCACCCTGGATCATAAAACCGTCGATCACGCGGTGGAAGATAGTGCCGTCATAGAAGCCTTCAGCAACATATGACTTAAAGTTTTCAACGGTTTTTGGCGCTTTATCAGCAAACAGATTCAGTTTGATCACGCCAAAATTGGTGTGGAAAGTAACCATATTCAATACTCCGAAAAAAATGTCGGCATAGTTTACCTGAAGCCCCGGCGAACACAAAGCAAGGATAGCCCGGCAACAAGGCTGATGTTACACTGTTGCTTTTTAACGGCGCCTGTTTCTACTCATTCCCCCGGCGCCCGGTTGTCACCACACAGAGGATTTTATGTTACAGATTTACAATACGCTGACCCGCCAGAAAGAAACCTTTAAACCTTTGGTCCCCGGTAAAGTCGGCATGTATGTCTGTGGCATCACTATCTATGATTTCTGTCACGTCGGTCACGCCCGTACTTACGTCGCTTTTGATGTGATGAACCGCTATTTACGTTTTTCCGGTTATGACGTGACATATGTGCGCAATATCACCGACGTGGACGACAAAATTATCCGCCGTGCCAATGAAAATGGCGAAAGCTGTGACGCACTGACAGCACGTTATACTGAAGCCATGCATGCTGATTTTAAAGCGCTGAACCTGCTGCCGGCCGATATTGAGCCGCGGGTTACCACCCACATGCACGAAATTGTGGAGTTAATTCAAACGCTGCTGGCGAAAAAACATGCTTATATTGCCGCTGATGGTGATGTGTTATTTGATGTCAGCACTTTTGCCGAATATGGTCAGCTTAGTCAGCAGAACTTAGAAATGCTGCAGGCCGGAGCACGGGTTGAAATCGACCAGGCCAAAGACGACCCACTGGATTTTGTGCTGTGGAAGATGGCCAAGCCAGGTGAGCCAAGCTGGCAGTCGCCATGGGGTGCCGGTCGGCCGGGCTGGCATATTGAATGTTCGGCGATGAGCGCCAAACATTTAGGTGCGCATTTTGATATCCATGGCGGTGGTTCTGACTTGCAGTTCCCGCATCATGAAAACGAAATTGCACAAAGCTGCTGTGCGCACGGCACTCAGTACGTCAACACCTGGATCCATACTGGTATGGTGCAGGTCGATAAAGAAAAAATGTCCAAGTCATTGGGCAATTTCTTTACCGTCAAAGACGTGTTGGCCGAATACAACCGCGAATCAGTGCGTTATTTCCTGATCTCCAGCCACTATCGCAGTCAGCTGAATTATTCGGCAGAAAATCTGCTGCAGGCGCATGCAGCGCTGGGACGGCTTTATACGGCGCTACGCGGCGTGACGCCAGCTGCAAGCGTGGACCTTGATAACGATTATGTCCGCCAGTTCAATGCTGCGATGGATGATGACTTTAATACGACGCTGGCGCTGCCGGTGCTGTTTGAACTGGCCCGTGAAATCAATAAAGCCAAAGACGAAAACAGTGCTAAAGCCGCGCAGCTAGCGGCTTTATTAATCAAACTGGGCGAAATCCTCGGGATTTTGCAGGGCGATGCGGAAGAGTTCCTCAAAGCCGGTGGTTCAGATGATGATGTAGCGGAAATTGAGGCGTTGATCGCCAGTCGCAATGCTGCGCGTGCTGCCAAAGACTGGGCTGCTGCAGACGCTGCGCGGGCTGCGTTAACCGCCAAAGGTATTATCGTTGAAGATAAAAACGGCGTGACCAGCTGGCGGCGTGGTTAATTTCGGTTGTCGGACATAAAAAACGCGGCTGATGCCGCGTTTTTTATGTCCGGAAACTCACTTTACATGTCGTGAAATTGCTCACAGGCTTCCAGGGTATTTTCAATCAGACAAGCGACGGTCATAGGGCCAACACCGCCCGGCACCGGCGTGATAAACCGGGCATGCTGCGCCGCTTTATCAAATTCCACATCACCGACTAATTTGCCGGAATCTAAGCGGTTAATACCTACGTCGATCACCAGCGCGCCCGGTTTTACCCAATCTCCAGGGATAAATTCAGGCTTGCCGACTGCAACTACCAGTAAATCGGCGCGGCGCACCTGTTGTTCCAGATTCTTGGTGAATTTATGGCAGACCGTCGTGGTGCAACCGGCTAATAACAGCTCCAGCGCCATAGGGCGGCCGACGATGTTAGACGCGCCAACGACCACTGCATCCATGCCACGGATTTGCACACCGGTCGATTGCAGCAGCTTAATGATGCCCTTGGGTGTACATGGGCGTAGGGCAGGCATGCGCTGTGCTAAACGGCCGATGTTGTAAGGATGAAAACCGTCGACATCTTTCAGCGGGTTGATGCGTTCCAGAATAGTGGAAGCATCCAGGCCTGCCGGTAATGGCAGCTGCACCAGAATACCGTCGACTGTCGGATCGGCATTTAACTGGTCAATTAAATCAAATAATTGCTGTTGAGTGGTGTCAGCCGGTAAATCGTGAGAAAACTGCACAAAACCAACTTCTTCACAGGCTTTGCGTTTACTGCCGACATAGACCTGAGAGGCCGGATCGGCGCCGACTAAGACAACTGCGAGGCCCGGCGCCCGTTTGCCGGCTGCCAGCCGCTGCTGCACGCGTAATGCGACCTGATTACGGGTCGCCTGGGCAATTGCTTTACCATCGATAATTTGAGCTGCCATTTGTTCTGCCTGTGATCTGAAAAATATGCTGTGGCGTATTTTCTCACAGGCGATGGGGCAGCGCCAAGCCAAATGCCAGAAGCGTTTCGTTTTGTTGATAATTCCAGCGGATCGCCGGCGATTTATCCGGAAAATTCGCAGAAGGTTCAAATAATAAGCAAACGATTCGAAACGGCAAAAAATCGTTTGACGCTGCCTGAGGTGGGTTGTAATATTGCGCCCCGTTGCAGTAGTGTAACGAAGTCGGTGATTAGCGCAGCTTGGTAGCGCACTTGGTTTGGGTCCAAGGGGTCGCAAGTTCGAATCTTGCATCACCGACCATCTTTAAGTAGAGCGCTTCTGTGGCCGCGAGTTCTGCTTCCGTAGCTCAGCTGGATAGAGCAACGGCCTTCTAAGCCGTGGGTCATAGGTTCGAGTCCTATCGGGCGCGCCATTTACTTAAAGAGAACGTTGAAGTCAGCGGTGGCTGTAGCTCAGTTGGTAG
>SSFI01000122.1 GCA_008015325.1 Rheinheimera sp. | reverse complement strand
TGCGGCGGCTTGTGGAGTTTCTTCCGCATAGCCTTCAGATACAGGTAAACCGTATTCGCGAAACAGCTGTTTTGCCTGATACTCGTGCAAATTCATGGCTTATTTCCGTTTTTCTTTAGTTTGTGACCGGGAAAACCGGCCTGACCCATTGAGCGAAGTGTGTCACTTGCCCAGATGATTTAGAGATGGCAGTCAAAACTGCCACCTCCGGTTTTCGTCTTCCCTTCATCCTTGGCGCTGTGGGGTTGTTGGCTGCCTTCTCTCGACCCAGTCACATAGACTGCTATGTTCCTGGGTACTCTTTCAGTTGCCGCCTACCCACAACACCAATGATTTTGGGTATCTATTAAATATCCAACAGAATACGGGTTGGATCTTCTAACAATTCTTTCACTGTGACCAGGAAGCCAACAGATTCTTTACCATCGATGATGCGGTGGTCATAAGACAGCGCCAGATACATCATTGGCAGGATTTCCATCTTGCCGTCGACGACCATCACGCGGTCCTGGATTTTGTGCATACCCAGAATGGCAGATTGTGGCGGGTTGATGATTGGCGTCGACATCAGCGAACCAAACACACCACCGTTGGTGATAGTGAAGTTACCGCCGGTCAGGTCGTCAATCGACAGCTTACCGTCACGGCCTTTCAGCGCTAAGTCTTTGATGGCTTTTTCGATTTCAGCCAGGTTCATCTTGTCACAGTCACGCAGTACCGGCGTCACCAGACCACGCGGTGTCGACACCGCAATGCTTACGTCGAAGTAGTTGTGATAGACGATATCATCGCCGTCGATCGCTGCGTTGACTTCTGGGAAACGCTTCAGCGCTTCAGTCACCGCTTTAACGTAGAACGACATGAAACCTAAACGGATACCGTGTTTCTTCTCAAACACGTCCGCATATTGCTTACGCAGGTCCATGATTGGCTTCATGTTGACTTCGTTGAACGTGGTCAGCATGGCGGTAGAGTTTTTCGCTTCCAGCAGGCGGTTGGCGATGGTTTTACGCAGACGCGTCATCGGTACACGTTTCTGTGAACGGTCACCTGAAACTACTGGGGCTGCAGCGACTGGAGCCGCTGCAGCTTTGGCAGGAGCTGCTGGGGCGCCTGACAGGAATTTTTCCACGTCTTCTTTGGTGACACGGCCGTTTTTACCAGAACCCTGGATTTTGGCAGCATCTAAGCCTTTTTCTGCGATCAGGCGGCGTACTGACGGTGTCAGCACGTCGTCGCCGGCATCAGCAGCGGGAGCTGCAGCTGGCGCAGCGGCGGCTGCAGGAGCCGCGGCTGCTGTTGCACCGGCGTTCAGGTGACCAATGACTTGCTCAGCCAGTACAGTTGCACCTTCAGCATGCACAATTTCGCCCATCACGCCGTCAGCTTGCGCTACGACTTCTAACACCACTTTGTCAGTTTCGATATCGACCAATACCTGATCACGGCTGACGGCTTCACCTGTTTTTACATGCCAGGTGGCGATTGTTGCATCTGCAACTGATTCTGGAAGTACCGGGACTTTAATTTCCACTTTGTCACCTTTTTACAGATTGGTTTATGTCTGTCTTATCTTGGAAAACCAAAGTCAGTGCAGAACCCTGCACTGACCCGAAAAAAATTGACCCGCAACCGAAGTCGCGGGTGATGTTTTATGCCAGCGTTAACGCAGCGTTGACCAAAGCCTGTTGCTGCTTATTGTGCACTGACAGGTAGCCAACTGCCGGAGACGATGACGCCTCACGACCGGCATAAGTCAGCCTGGCGCCGGCCGGAATGGCGGCCCAGAAATTATGCTGACTACAATACCAGGCGCCCTGATTCTGCGGTTCTTCCTGACACCAGACAAAATCTTTCACGTGTTGGTACTGGGCAAGCACTGCCGCCATCTCTTCCTGCGGGAACGGGTACAGCTGTTCCACACGCACGATTGCAATAGATTTAATGTCGCGTTTACGGCGCTCTTCCAGCAGGTCGTAATAGACCTTACCGCTACAGAACACCACACGGCTGACGTCAGCCGGATTCAGTGCATCCACTTCGCCAATCACGTTGTGGAACTGGCCAGAAGCCAGCTCTTCCAGTGTTGACGTCGCCAGCGGATGACGCAGCAGTGATTTCGGCGACATCACAATCAGCGGACGACGCACCGGACGTACCATCTGACGACGGATCATCGCGTAAACCTGCGCCGGCGTGGTAGGTACTACCACTTGCATATTGTGGTCAGCACACAGTTGCAGGAAACGCTCCAGACGGGCTGAAGAGTGTTCCGGGCCCTGGCCTTCGTAGCCATGTGGTAATAACAGCGTCAGACCACAGAGGCGGCCCCACTTCTGCTCACCTGAACTCAAGAACTGATCAATCACCACCTGAGCGCCGTTAGCGAAGTCACCGAACTGGCCTTCCCAAATCACTAAAGCGCGTGGTTCTGTGGTGGCATAACCATATTCAAATGCCAGCACCGCTTCTTCTGATAAAGCAGAGTCGTACACCTGGAATGGACCTTGATTCGGGCCCATGTTCTCGAGCGGTGTATAAGTCGATGCGTCGTTTTGGTTATGTAATACCGCGTGACGGTGGAAGAAAGTACCGCGACCAGAATCCTGACCCACGATACGGATGCGGGAGCCGCCGCCAACAATAGAGGCGTAAGCCAGAATTTCCGCAAAGCCCCAGTCGATTTTTTTCTCGCCTTTGAGCATCAGCGCGCGGTCTTCGTAAACCTTTCCGACCTGACGTTGCAATGCATGTTCGGCTGGCACTTTGATGGCTTGCTCGCCAAGGGCGATCAAATCAGCAACTGACATCGAGGCGTCGTAAGCGGTGGTCCAGTCGTGACCGATGTATGGCGTCCAGTCGACGGCAACTTCAGTCATCTGGCGCCACTCTTCAACCACACACTCGCCTTTATCCAGCGCGTTGCGGTAGCCGTCAATCAGTGCCTGCACTTCTTCAGCACTGAACTGACCGGCTTTGATCAGCTTGTCGGCATACAACTCACGTGGTGTCGGGTGTTTTTTGATTTTCTGGTACATCAACGGCTGCGTGGCATTCGGCTCGTCCGCTTCGTTGTGACCGTTACGACGGTAACAAACCAGGTCAATCACCACGTCACGTTTAAAGGTGTTGCGGTAATCGACGGCCAGCTGCGCAACAAAGACTACAGCTTCAGGATCATCACCATTAACGTGGAAAATCGGTGCCTGCACCATTTTTGCGATATCAGTACAGTATTCAGTAGAACGGGTATCTTCCGGGTTCGACGTAGTGAAACCAACCTGGTTGTTAATTACCAGGCGGATAGAACCACCAACCTTAAAGGCACGAGTCTGAGAGATATTGAAGGTTTCAGCCACAACGCCCTGACCGGCAAACGCTGAATCACCATGGATAGTGATTGGCAGCGCCAGCGAGCCGTCGGTGCAACCGCGACGGTCCAGACGGGCGCGTACTGAGCCCATCACCACCGGGTTAACGATTTCAAGATGCGATGGGTTAAAAGCCAGTGCTAAATGGACGTTACCGCCTTGAGTCGCAAAGTCTGACGAGAAACCCATGTGGTATTTCACGTCACCGGCACCGACGACTTCGTATTTACCGGCAAATTCATCAAACAGTTTGCTTGGGTTTTTACCTAACACGTTGACCAGTGTATTCAGACGACCGCGGTGGGCCATACCAATCACGCAGTCTTTGGCACCCTGTTCGCCGGCACGGTGGATCATTGCTTTGAGCATCGGCACCATAGCGTCGCCGCCTTCCAGACCAAACCGTTTGGCGCCCGGGAATTTGGCAGACAAATAACGTTCAAGGCCGTCCGCTGCGACCAGACCTTTTAAAATCTGTGCTTTGGTAGCTTTGTCATAATTCGGGGTAGAACGCACGCCTTCAAGGCGTTGCTGGATCCAGCGTTTTTCGTCAGTAGACACAATGTGCATATATTCAGCACCGATAGAACCACAGTAAGTGGTCTCCAGCGCCTGCACTAAATCACCGAGTTTCATTGTTTCGCTGCCGGCAACAAAAGAGCCGACATTAAACTCAGTATCAAAATCTGCCTGACTTAAGTCATGGAAGGATAATTCGAGATCTCGAACCCGTGGTCTTTTCCACAGGTCAAGCGGGTCAAGTTTGGCATGCTGATGACCGCGGAAACGGTATGCATTAATCAGTTGCAGCACTTTGACCTGACGGCTGTCGCCGCTGCCTTGCACGGCAACCACTTCACGATGTTTATTTTTGGCGAGCTCGGCAAACTGTTGGCGGATATCCGAGTGACGGGATTCCAGTTCGACACCCTCAACACGGGGTAACTTCGCGAAAAACTCACGCCATTCGTCACCAACGCTGGTTGGTTCAGCTAAGTAGGATTCATAGAGCTCATCAACGTAGGCCATGTTGCCACCGCCAAGATGAGAAGACTCTAACCACGCCTTCATTACACCTTCGTGCATTTACGTTCCCTTATCTCGAAGCACCTGGAAAAAGTAGCAAAAAAATAATCAGGTTACAGGCTTTATGACTATTTTTTCCTGGGCACAGCCAGTCGCCAAAGCGGGCTGTATTTTATACTCACAGAAACAGCCCGCAAGCGGGCTGTTGGTATATTTTCTGCTTTTCCGTCAATTTGCTGAAAAATACAGCAGATGCCGAATAACAGACGGGCGCTTACAGCGCCCGGTTTAACAGCATAGACTTGATCTGGCCAATGGCTTTGGTCGGATTCAGGCCTTTCGGACATACGTTGACACAGTTCATGATACCGTGGCAGCGGAATACGCTGAATGCATCGTCCAGGTCGTTCAGACGTTGCTCAGTCGCGGTATCACGGCTGTCCGCCAGGAAACGATAGGCGTGCAGCAGACCGGCCGGGCCGATGAACTTGTCCGGGTTCCACCAGAACGACGGGCATGACGTTGAACAACAAGCACACAGAATACACTCGTACAGGCCATCCAGCTTTTCCCGTTGTTCCGGCGACTGCAGGTATTCACCGGCAGGCGGCAGATCGTCGTTGATCAGGTACGGCTTCACTTTTTCGTACTGGGTGTAGAACTGTGACATGTCGACGACTAAGTCACGCACCACTGGCAAACCCGGTAAAGGACGGATCACCAGCTTGCCACCTTTGCCTTTGCCTAAGGCAGACAATGGCGTGATACAAGCCAGACCGTTTTTACCATTCATATTCAGACCGTCTGAACCACAAACACCTTCACGGCAGCTGCGACGGAAAGATAAGGTTGGGTCTTGCTCTTTTAATTTCAACAGCGCGTCTAACACCATCATGTCGCGGCCTTCCGGATTGTCCAGAACATAGTCCTGCATCCGTGGCGCGGTATCGACGTCCGGGTTGTAGCGGTAGATAGAGAATTCTAACTTCTTCATTCTGTATCCCTCTTAGTAAGTACGGGCTTTAGGAGGGAAAGCCGGACGGAATTTAGTTTCCATATTCACTTTCCGCTTAAACATAGACTCAGTCTCCGGCGAGTAGACGCTGTGGCATAACCAGTTTTCGTCATCACGGTCCGGGAAGTCAAAGCGAGCGTGCGCACCACGGCTCTCGGTTCTGTAGTTGGCAGCAACTGCAGTTGAGAATGCGGTTTCCATCAGGTTGTCCAGTTCCAGACACTCGATACGCTGGGTATTAAACTCAGCGCTCTTGTCGTCCAGACGGGCATACTTCAGTCGCTCACGGATCACTTTTAACTGTTCTAAGCCTTCAGCCATCGCCGCACCTTCACGGAATACCGAGAAGTTCAGCTGCATGCATTGCTGCAGGTCTTTTTTGATTTGCACTGGGTCTTCACCCTGACCTGGTTTCGAGCTTTCCCACCGGTTAAAACGGGATAACGACGCTTCCAGATCAGAATCAGACGCCTGACGATACTCAGCAGTTGCTGCCAGGGCTTCACCGAGGTGCAGGCCGGTTGCGCGACCGAATACTACTAAGTCTAACAGTGAGTTACCGCCTAAACGGTTCGCGCCGTGTACAGACACACAGGCGATTTCACCACAGGCAAATAAACCAGGAATCACTTCTTCACGACCGTCAGCAGTCGGGCGTAACGCCTGACCGTGCACGTTGGTTGGCACGCCACCCATCATATAGTGACAGGTTGGAATGACCGGAATGGGTTCTTTCACCGGGTCAACGTGCGCAAAGGTGCGGGACAGTTCACAAATGCCTGGTAAACGGCTTTCCAGCACTTCTTCACCAAGGTGATCCAGTTTCAGCTTGATGTGCGGGCCCCATGGACCATCACAGCCACGGCCTTCACGGATTTCCGTCATCATGGAGCGGGCAACGACGTCACGACCGGCTAAATCTTTGGCGTTTGGTGCATAACGTTCCATGAAACGCTCACCATCTTTATTCAGCAGGTAACCACCTTCACCGCGACAGCCTTCTGTAACCAGTACACCGGCACCGGCGATACCGGTTGGGTGGAACTGCCACATTTCCATATCTTGCATCGGCACACCGGCACGCAGCGCCATACCAACACCGTCACCGGTATTGATGTGGGCGTTGGTGGTAGATGCGAAAATACGGCCGGCGCCACCAGTGGCTAGCACCACAGCGCGGGATTTAAAGTACACCACTTCACCACTTTCGATATCAATGGCGGTACAACCTACCACGGCACCATCCTGGTTTTTCACCAGATCCAGCGCATACCACTCAGAAAATACCTGAGTTTTGTTTTTCACGTTTTGCTGATACAGCAGGTGCAATAAGGCGTGACCGGTACGGTCTGCTGCAGCGGCGGTACGGGCGGCCTGTTCGCCACCAAAATTCTTCGACTGACCACCAAACGGACGCTGATACACACGGCCATTCTCAAAGCGAGAGAACGGTAGGCCCATGTTTTCCAGTTCAGTAATGGCTTCCGGGCCGGTTTTACACATATATTCGATGGCGTCCTGGTCACCGATATAGTCGGAACCTTTGACGGTATCAAACATGTGCCATTCCCAGTTATCCGGGTGTGAGTTACCCAGCGCTACTGTGATACCGCCCTGGGCAGATACAGTGTGCGAACGGGTTGGGAACACTTTAGATAACAAAGCACAAGTCAGGCCTGATTCAGTGATTTGCAGAGCGGCGCGCATACCTGCGCCACCAGCACCGATCACTACGGCGTCAAATTCGCGTACTGGAATATTCACTTAACACCCCACAGAACAAAAAGGCCAACAGCGACATAACCAAACGCCAGTGCGTATAACACAAATTGCAGCACTGCGCGCACAGTTGCGTTCTTCACATAGTCAGTCAGGACTTGCCACAGACCAATTTTGGTATGCACAGCAATACAAACTAACGCTAGCAAAGTGAACACTTTGACGAAGATGTTGGAG
>SSFI01000052.1 GCA_008015325.1 Rheinheimera sp. | reverse complement strand
TCAGCCCACCTGAGGTGCAGCGGTCGGGTGGCCTGCTGCACTGGTTGACCGGTCCCCATTCCCGTCCGGTACAAACGCATAAGAAGTGTTCCCATGAACAAAGCCATACAACTCTATCAACAAACCCGCCAGCTGACGCCACAAAGTAAACAGCTGGACGCACAGGTACTGGCGCAACTCTGTTTTGCACTGGAACGCGCCATGGAAAGCCGCGACGCCTTTGCGCTGAATCAGGTGTGTGGTGACTGCCGGCTGGTCTGGGTGACTATTCGCGGCCTGATGCTGGACGAACAGCATCCTTATCCACAAGCGCTGAAACAAAGCCTGCTGCAACTGGCCGAAACCGTGTTGGACGAGCTGCAACAGGACCCGGCTGAGGCCGATCTGCCACTGGTGTTACAAATCAGCCAGGAGCTGGTGGCCGGCCTAAGCGCCTGAACGGCTGCCGGACATGTGTGCTGGCCGACATCCAAACGACTGGACCGTCCACACTGTTACACCATCGATTTGCCACTTGGTCCGGCCCGTCAAACCCGGTAAATTGAACCCAAAGGGTCAGTCGGGGGTCAGAAGCCCCTAATCCCCAACCGCGATGTTGTGGTTTTTTCTGAGGCTTGCTGCAATTGTTACGACGTCAATTTTTAGGCTTATGCAGTGCTGTCCCGGCACTTTCCGCACTCACCGGCTGCAGTCAGCCGCTGCCGCAAATTCAATCGGTCGCACCACAGCCCTCTGCCGAAGACTGGCGGACGCTGCAAGCGCAGCTGCAAGGTGAATTACTATTTTCACAGCACCCTGAATTCCAATGGCGCGGCCGCGCCGCAAACAGCCGTTACGACCATAGAATCCCTGCGCTGATAGCCCGCCCGGCCAGCAGCCAGGATGTGCAGCAACTGGTACGTTTTATCGCCCGCTTTGCGCTGCCTTTTGCCATCCGCGGCGGTGGCCATAGCTATACCGGTTTATCGTCCACCGCCGGCGTGCTGATTGATCTGGGCCTGCTGAACCAAATCAGCCTGGAACAGGAAATTGCCAGCATTGGCGCCGGTGCGACGCTGGGCAATGTCTACGCCGCACTGGGTCAGTGGCAACGCTCCATTCCGGCCGGCAGCTGCGCTGGGGTCGGTATCGCCGGCCTGGTACAAGGCGGTGGCTTGGGCATTGCAGACCGGCTGTACGGCCTGACCTGCGACGCCTTACTCGAAGCTGAAATCGTCACTGCCGACGGCGAGCTGCGCCGCTGTAACGCCAGCGAAAACGCCGATTTATTCTGGGCGGTGCGCGGCGGTGGCGGCGGTCAGTTCGGTATTTTAACCGCGCTGAAAATGCAGACTTTTGCCAGTGCGCCGGTGCGTAATTACATCGGCCGCTATCCGCTGCAAGATGGCGAGCTGGTGCTGCAGGAATGGCAACGCTGGGCTGCACAGTTGCCGGATACGGTCTGGACGCAGCTGGCGATTTGGGTCAACGGCAACAGCAAAAAAGCGCCGGAAATTCAAATCCGTTGTTGTGGTATTGGCCATCAGGCTGATGTCACCACCGCCTGGCAACAGCTGGAGATCCGCCTGAGCAGCCTGTGGGGCGAAGTAGACATGCAGGACCACCAGTATCTGGATTTTATGCTGAGTGACTGCAAGGGCCTCGACACCAACCAATGTAAATTACCGACCCAACATGAAGCCGGCCGACTCAAACGAGTGGCAATGGCCGGCAGTTCTGACATGTTTTACAAAGCGCTGGATCAGGCCGGTTGCCGTACCCTGCTGACCGCGCTGCGCCGTCGCGCCAGTCAGAATCAGACCGGCGCTGTGCTGCTGACACTGATGGGCGGCGCTATCGCTGACAAACCGCGTGATTTCAACGCCTTTGCCCACCGTCAGGCGCTGTTCAGTGCGCAGTATCTGACCATTCACCCCGAGCACAGCCCGGAAAAGCTGCTGGCGCAAAGTGCCGACTGGTGCCATCAGATGCGTTATCAGATGCGGCGCTGGAGCAGTGGCGGCGCTTATCTGAACTATACCGATGCGCTGATGAAGCATCCGGCAAAGGCCTATTACGCCAGCCATTATGCCCGGCTGCAGCAGATTAAACGGCGCTACGACCCACAAAGTTTGTTCCGCCAGCGGCAAGGGATTAAAGTCTGAGCAGTGACTTTTTAACGCATGACTGGAGTAAATCTGTGCAAAACAAACTGAATGCCGCCCTGCTTTGCCTGTTACTGAACGCCTGCAGCGCCCCGCCACGCGCACTGCAAGCGGTAGCGGCTGAAAGCGGCAACACCGCCAGTAACAGCGAAGCCAGTATCGCTGACAGTCAGATTTTTGTGCCGGCCGGCACTTTTCATGCGGAAGTAGAAGGCCCGGACACCGACAGCGCCGGCAATCTGTATGCAGTGAATTTTGGTGGCCCTGGCGCTGCACACAAAGGCAGCATCGGCAAAGTGACGCCGGATGGCAAAGCCAGCCTGTACTTGCGTTTACCGGCCGGTAGCACCGGCAATGGTATTCAAATCGATAAACAAGGCGTGATGTGGATTGCCGACTATACCGGCCATCGGATCTGGCGCTACGCCAAGGGCCAGTTAACTACCTTTGTGTTTGAACCCCGCATGCATCAGCCGAATGACTTAGCCTTAACCCATGCCGGAGTGATTTTCGCCAGCGATCCGGACTGGAAAAACCGCCAAGGCCAGCTCTGGCGCATCAGTGCCGACGGTAAAGCCCGGCTGATTGACCAGACCGGCACCAGTAATGGCGTCGAAGTCAGCCCGGACCAGCGCTGGTTATACGTCAATGAAAGTGCGCAGCGTAAAATCTGGGCCTATCCACTCAATGACCAGCTGGAAGTGGGCACGAAAAAATTGTTAATTGAATTTGCCGATTTTGGCCTCGACGGCATGCGCTGTGACAGTGCAGGCAACCTGTATATCGCCCGTTACGGCAAAGGCACTGTGCTGAAACTAAATCCGCAAGGCGTTGTATTAAAAGAATTTACCCTGAGCGGCAAGTACCCGACCAACGTGGCGCTGTCGCCGGACGAACGCTGGTTGTATGTCACCATGCAACGCGACGGCAGCATTGAGCGCATTGCGTTGCGCTGAAACACAGCAGCCCCTGACCATTTATCCGGCAGTGCTGCCGTTTATCACGCAGCCCTGCCGAACTTCACATCTTTTTCACCTGTTGCTTCCGCTCATTTTACTCTGTACTCAGTAACGCCACTTTGTGAACCAAAACAAGGAAGACTGAGATGACAGACCCCGTAATCACTGCCCCACAACAAGCGCCCGTTGTACCAAACGCACCCGGCTTTTTCAGCCAAATCCTGAATACCTTATTAAATCCGGCTGCCGCCATGGCGACTGTACCGCAGCAATCCGGCCGGCACCTGTGGTTGCTGGCTATTCAGGTGTTGCTGACAACCGCCATCATTTATTGGTTTTATGCCGGTATGAGCCCGGCCTGGCTGGTCGAGCAACAAATCTTACACGCCGGTGAACTCACCCCGGCCGAAACCGAACAAATCCGCGCTGCGATGGCCGGTATGGCCGGCGCAACGCCGATCATCGGCGCCGTGTCTGTGGCGGTCGGCAGTGTGGCCTTTGTCGCGATTTGCGCCGGTTATCTGCTGCTGACCGGCACCCTGCAAAAAGCGCTGAATTATGGCCAGTGGTTTGCGTTAGTGGTCTGGAGCCAGCTGCCGGCGCTGCTGAATATCCTCGGTCTTGCGGTGCTGGTGCTGCTCTCTGACAGCCCGGACCAGCCGCTGATGCTGGTGAACTACGCCTCCTTGAATCAACTGGTGCTGGATTTACCGGTCGGCCATGCGCTGTACACCTGGGCTGAAAGCATCAATGTGTTTTTAGTCTGGCAACTGTGGATTTTATTTGCTGGTCTGCAAAGCGCTGCGGCCTTCAGTGCGAAGCGTGCGGCTGTGGTGGTGGGCACACCGGTGCTGCTGATTTTTGGCCTGTGGGCCTTGCTGGCCTGAGGACATTTATATGACTGAACCGACTGTTTCGCCGTCTGTTTCTGCGACAGCAGCAACCACGCCCTGGCGCCGGCTGCTGATAGCCGCAGTGATTCTGGCCACTATTGCCGGTGTCACAGCGTACCGTAAACAAACCCAGGCGCTGGATGTACAGGTAAGTAGCGTGACCAAAGGCGATTTGACCGACAGTATTCTGGCGTCCGGCAATCTGGTGTACCGCACCCAAGTGGCGCTGCGCTCAGAGTTAATGGCGCGGGTCGATGCCGTCTTTGTGCAGGAAGGCGACAAAGTCGAAGCTGGTCAGCTGCTACTGCAGCTCGACCCGCAAAGCTACAGCGCCAGCCTGGAACAAGCCCGCGCCCAAACCGCACGGGCGCGCACTGACATTCAGATGGCCAGCACCCGGCTGAAAAATGTCGAACGGCAGTTAAAACGCCAGCAGCAACTCGCGAGCAAGGGCCTGATCCAGCAGGAACTGCTGGATAATCTGCAAAGTGAAAAGCAGCTGGCGTTATTGCAGCAACAGGCGGCAGAGCAACAGCTGGCACAAAGTCTGGCAGCAGAAAAACAGGCAACGGATTTACTGGCGAAAACCGAACTGCGCTCGCCCATCAGCGGCGTGATAGTGGCGGTGGATGTCAAAGCCGGCGAAACCGTGATCCCGGGCAGCGCGCAGATGATGGGCAGTGACCTGATGACCATCGCTGACACCAGCGCTTTACTCGCCGAACTGCGGCTGGATGAAGCCGATGTGCACAGTGTGTTTGTCGGTCAACAGGTGAGAGTGTTTGCGGCCGCGGCGCCCGACCAAGCGCTTAACGGCAAAGTGCAAAGTATCAGCAGCAGCGCGCGCCAGCTTGGCCAAAGTCAGGCTTTAGCCTTTAAAGTCAAAGTGTTGCTGGACGATGCCCAAACGGCGTTATATCCGGGCATGAGCTGTCGCGCTGAACTGCAAACCGCAGCACTGTCGCAGGTCTGGTCAGTGCCGGTGTCGGCGCTACAAGCTGCGCCAGCAACTTCGGCAGATAAAAGTGTGACTGTCAGCAACAACAGCCGGCAAGTCTGGCTGGTACGCGACGGCCGCGCTTATCCGCAAAGCGTGGAAGTGGGTCTTGCTACCGACACGGCACAGCAAATCAGCCAGGGCCTGACTGGCACTGAACAAGTGATCACCGGGCCGGCACGGATTTTTGCCAGCCTGACCGCAGGCACCAAAGTGCGGTTTGAAGCGCCGGCAACCGGAGCCAAACCATGATGACGGTCGCAATTCAGCCTGTAACTGAACCGCCGGTAATTGAACTGCGCGGCATCAGTAAACACTATGAAATGGCCGGCGAAACCTTCACGGCGCTGGCCGATATTCAGCTCAAAGTCGAGCGCAATGATTATGTCGCGCTGATTGGCCCGAGCGGCTCCGGCAAATCCACGCTGCTGAATATGCTGGGTTGTCTGGATACGCCGGATTCGGGCGAGTATCTGCTCTGTGGTCAGCCGGTGGCGAGCCTGGATGAAACCACGCTGGCGCAGGTCAGAAATCAGCAGATTGGTTTTATTTTTCAGAGCTTTAACTTATTACCGCGCTTAACAGCGCTGCAAAATGTGATGCAGCCGCTGCTGTACCGGGTCATGAGCAAAACCGAGCGGCTCGCCCGCGCTATGGCGGTACTTGAACGCGTCGGCCTTGCTGACAAAGCGCAGCATCTGCCCAGTCAGCTCTCCGGCGGCCAGCGGCAGCGCGTGGCGATTGCGCGGGCTTTGGTCACAGAGCCGGCGGTGCTGCTTGGCGACGAACCCACTGGCAACCTCGACAGCAAAACCACAGCCAGCATTATGGCGCTGTTTGATGAACTCCATGCACAGGGCCAGACCATCATTCTGGTCACGCATGAACAGGAGATCGCCGACCATTGCCGCCGCGTGGTGCGGTTAGTGGATGGCCGCATTGTGGCGGACCGGCAGCAACAGCAAGGCCACAGCGCGCTCGCGGTATAAGCGCTCAGCGGTAAAGAACGGACAAGGAGTTGAAAATGTTAGCTTTCTGGCAAATGTTCAGTCAGTGCGCCCAAAGCGCGGTGTTGTCGATCCGGCTGCATTTGCTGCGCAGCGGCCTGACCACGCTCGGCATTATTATCGGCGTGGCAGCGGTCATCAGCGTGGTTGCCATTATGCAGGGCTTAAGCGCCGGTATTCGCGGCCAGCTCGATGATTTAGGCTCAGACATGACCACGCTGCGTGCTTTTACCACGCCGGACCAGGAACTGCTGGGTTTTCGCAATAAACTCACCGACAGCGATTACGAAGCTTTACTAAATAAAATCAGTGACTTTGAGCAAATTACTGTGGCGATGCCGGCTTATAGCATGGGGCTCAGTGTCAGTTACGGCCGCAGCAACAGCCAAAGCCAGCTGATTGGGGCGGCGCCGAATTACCAGCACGTGATCCGGATTTATCCGCAGCTGGGCCGGTTTATCCTGCCGCAGGATGACGAACGCCGTCGCCGCGTGGCGTTTATCGGTCCGTCGCTAATCAACAAATTACAGCTGCCGGCCAACCCGGTTGGCGAATTTGTGCTGATCTCCGGCGACTGGTTCCGCATTATCGGTGTCGGCGAAAAACGCGGCAGCCTGTTTGGTTTTGACCAGGACAACTACATCATCACGCCATTTCAGACCGCCAAAGCGCTGAATGGCCCGGACCAGCTGCAGGTCGAAATCAGCTACCGCGCCAAAGCCGGCGTCGATGAACAGCTGCTGCAGCAGCAAATCCGCAACGTGCTGCGCGCCAAACGTGGCCTCGCCATTGACTCGGCCGACCCTTTTGAATTTATCACCGCCGAGAAAATGAAAAGCCAGTTTAATCAGGTGCTCAATTCCGTCACGCTGGTGGCAGCCGGTGTGGTTGGCATCAGTTTGCTGGTCGGTGGTATTGGCGTAATGAATATCATGCTGGTGTCGGTGACGGAGCGCACCCGCGAAATCGGCATCGTTAAAGCACTAGGCGCCACGCCGCAAGTGATTTTGCTGCAGTTTTTACTCGAAGCCGTGCTGCTGAGTTTATTTGGCGGCTTGCTCGGTCTGTTGCTGGGTTATGGCGTGGCTGCTTTGCTGGGTGCGTTAATTCCGGGCCTGGCGGATGCTGTGGTGCCGCTGTGGGCGGTGTTGTTGTCGCTGGGCTTCACCACTTTTATCGGCGTGGTGTTTGGCCTGATGCCGGCAGTGAAGGCCGCCAGACTTGCACCTATTGATGCGCTGCGGTATGAATAAGCCATTGAAATTTATCAGAACAGGAGCACAGATGTCCGATCTGGCCGCAAACAGCTTACAGCAACGTCTGCAACGTTGGTGGCGCATCAGTTTTCAGTGCTCACCGGCTTATCTGTGGGTCAGCCTGGCCGCTTATCTGGTGTATCTGGTATTTTATATGCTGTCGATCAGCGTGATGTTTAAAGCGCCGAACTTTGAAACTTACCTGATCGCCACGCTGCGTGGCCTGCTCGATACCAGTCTGATGGCGTTCTTTTGCCATTTCCTGATTCGGCCATATCTGAAACTGGAACTGCTGCCGCAAGGCCGCTATGGCAGCAATTTATTCGGTTTTTTGCTGTATTCGCTGCTGCTCGGCCAGTTGGTGATGGCGCTCTCACTGAATCTGGCTGATTTAACGCCGCTGAAAGAGCTGGATTTACGCCATATGTCGGTGCAAAAAGCCAATGGCGAAGAAATGCAGTTGCAGATAGGCATGGTGACCATGCAGCTGATTGGCGGTTTTAATCAGGCCGTGTTGTTCTGGCTCTGGGCGCTGGCTTATGTGTTCTGGGGCACTTTGGCCAGCAAACGCCAGATGCAAAAACAAATGCATCAGGCGCAGCTGCAGCAACTGACCAATCAGCTCAATCCACACTTTCTATTTAACGCACTGAACAGCATCCGCGCGCTGATTTATGAAGATCAGGACAAAGCCGCTGCCACTGTGACGCAACTGTCCGAACTGTTTCGCTTCCATTTGCAGGCGCATTTAAAGCCGCTGTCGACCCTGGCCGACGAATGGCAAATCACTTCGCAGTATCTGCAGATTGAACAGGTACGGCTGGAGCAACGCCTGCAACTGGACCTGCAGTTTGACGAGCAGCTGTGGCAGCAAAAACTGCCAACCCTAAGCCTGCTGACGCTGGTGGAAAATGCGATTAAACATGGTATTGCGCCGCTGCCGCAAGGTGGCCGGCTCTGGATTAAAAGCCGACCGGTCGCCAATGGCTGGCAGCTGATTGTCGGCAACAGTTGTGCTGGCCTTAGCAACGCCCACGGCACCCGCACCGGTCTGAAGAATTTACGCCAGCGCCTGGCACTATTATCTGGCCGGCACCATCTGCATGTCGAACCGCAGCTGGCGCAATATCAGGTCACTATTGAGCTGGAAGCCGGTGAACTGGATCAGCCGGCAGAACTCACTTCCCATGCCACCCCCACTGAAACGGAGCTTCATCATGTGGAAAACCCTGATCGTCGATGACGAGCGCCTGGCACGCAGCGAATTAAAACGTTTGCTGCAGGCCAATCCTGACATTGAGATTATCGCGGAGGCCGACAGCGCCGACAGCGCCCGTGACATTCTGGCAGCCCAGCCGGATATCGCCTTAGTGTTTCTGGATATTCAGATGCCAGGCAGCAGCGGGCTGGAACTGGCAGCAGAACTCAGGCCCAACCTGTTTTTTGTGTTCTGCACCGCCTTTGACAGCTATGCACTGGACGCCTTTGCGCTCAATGCACTGGATTATCTGGTGAAACCGATAGTGCCGCAGCGGCTGGCGCAAAGTTTAAGCCGCTTGCCGGCTGCGCCAGCTGGTAACGCGGTAATTTCGGAACAGCACAGCCAGAACTATCTGCCAGATAACCATGGGTTATTGCTGAAATTCGGCGAAAACAGCCGCATTGTGCGGCTAAGTGACATTTGCCGGTTTGAATCCATTGGCAACCACAGCGCGGTCTACACGCCGTACGGCAAAAGTTTTGTGTTAAGTTCGCTGTCACGCATCGAACAACGGCTCGACCCGCAGCAATTTTTTAAAGCCAGCCGCGCCGACATTATCCGTATCAGCGCCATCACAGCGTTAGAGCCCGGCCTGGCTGCCGGCAGCATGCTGGCGATATTACAGGACGGCCAGCAAATCGATGTCAGCCGCCGCCAGGTGCAACAGCTGAAAACCTTGTTTGGTGGATTTTAGCCAGGCTTTCGCTGTCCACACCAGCTGCATTCAGCTGGTGTGAACCTCAGAGGCCATTATGGTCTGTTGATGGTGATCACTGGTGAAGTCCAGGTATCCCAGTGCGCAGCATTGTTTGGATCGCCCAGTGCTTTTAACACTTTCAGTTCCAGTACATAGCTGCCGTTTGGCACTTCTTTCACCTTACCTTTGCCACCATTGCTGTGGATGCGGGTACCGTCCCAGCCAAAGCTGAAGAAGCCGATGGCTGAGCTGTTACGCGGCAAATACGCTTCCACGTTGGTTTTATGGAACACAGGATGCACCGGCGTCATATTGCCCGCATGCAGGATATTCATCTCCATATACTGCGCCTGATGCTCAAAATGCACCAGGAAGAACGGCATGTCATCCCCTTGCATGCTAAAGCTGCAATCCGCCTCACATTTGCTTAACCCACCGGCATTCTGTTTTGCAAGCCATGGGAAACCATAGACAGTTGGGGTCACTGTTGGGATCGCCTGATAGTCACCGACATAACCGGCAAATGGCACCCGGTAGACCTGGCCTGCTGTGGTTGGGGTCAGCACAATATAACCACCATACTGACCATAGACCGGCTCTGTGGCAGGGGTAATGGTCACATCCACAGTTGCGCTGCTGCCAGGCGCCACTTCAACAGAAGGGCTACTAAAGGCAACAGTCGCATTGCTGGGCAATATATTGGTGACAGTTATCACGCCGGCTGTTGATAAGGCATTGACTGAACTCAGGTTGTAAGTGACTGCCTCAGCGCCTTTATTCTGAATGGTCAGACGCTGAGTAAATGGACCTGCTTCACCTTCACCTGTGGCAATTTTGCCCGGAGTCACCAGGGTGCTGGCCTGAATACTGCCGGCAATATCCAGCATACCGGCACCCTGACGATGCACGTGATCCAGATAGCCTGAACCAGGATTACCAGACCAGTTTTTCGGATCAGCACTGTTTTGCAGTATGTCACGCACCTGGGCAGGGGCAGTGTCAGGTTTAGCCTGCAGCAATAAAGCCACAGAACCAGCCACATGAGGGGACGCCATAGAAGTACCGCTTATAGACGCAAAAGCACCACTTTCCAGTGGGTAAGTTGAGTAAATATTGCCACCTGGTGCGCCAATATCAGGTTTTAACGCCAGATCAGGTGATAAACCATAAGAGCTGAAGGATGAGATCAGGCCACCCGTTGCCGTGGCTAAGCTGACAACGCGATCAGTCCAGCTTAATACCGGATTAGCCAGAGCACGGATAGCATTGCCGTCAGCCAGCGAAATACCCACCACAGGTTTGCCGTTTGGAATAGGCGCACTCAAAGTACCGCTCAGTATTCCGGCCACGTTGTTTGATATCAATACTGCATCAGCACCAGCATTGATTGCATTGCTGGCTTTGATGGCAAATGAACAGGTGCCGCGGGCAGCCAGTGCAATTTTGCCGTTCAGTGAACCGGCAGACAGGGCCGAACAAGCTAAACCTACATCCACCACCTCACCACCGCCTGTGGTTGGAATCGAAGGTGAGAAGGCAAAAGGTACATAACCTACATCCTGACCATTGACTGTGGCCACCGACAGCGTCACACGGGTGTTGTCAAAAGATGCCACACCAATAACATCTTTACCAAGGCCTGGCGCGCCTGCTGAATACAGGCCGTCAGCGCCGCTGTTCCCGATAGAAGCAACGACCACTACCCCTTTGGCGGCCAGACGGTCGGCTGCTTGTGCTGTTGGATATTGCGGCCACTGGAAGGCGGAACCAATACTCATATTTAATACATGCATACCGTCGGAATAAGCACGTTCCATTGCCGCTATCATTACGTCGGCTGTGGTGCTGCCTTGACAGCCAAACACACGGTAAGCACCAAAGGTTACGGCTGGCGCTACCCCTTTGACAGTGCCATTGGCACCGACAATACCGGCAACGTGGGTACCGTGGCCGTTACAGTCATCCGGGTTGTTGTCCGGTATGGTGACAGGGTTCAAGAAGTTAGCGTTAAAAGCATCACCAACAAAGTCGTAACCATATTGCACCCGTGCAGTTGGGAAAGTGGTGCTGCCATTAGCGCCATTACCGCCAAAATCCGGGTGATCAATATCGATCCCTGTGTCCATCACAGCAACTTTAATGCCGCTGCCGTTCAGACCCAGACTGTTTTGGGCAATATCGGCGCCTGTCATCGACAGTGCTGCGGCCATATCACCGACAATGCCGGTGTTCAGCACATCGACTTTTGGTGCCTGGATGACTTCAACCGGATAAATGGCTTTGACACCGGCAATTTGCATTAATTTGGCGCGTTCACCCGGGCTGATTTCAACGGAAAAACCATTAAACAGGGTGTCAAAAGTGCGGCGTTCTTTAAAACGCACCCCTGCTTCTGCCGCAGCCTGACGAAAGGCTGTTTTGGCAGCCTGCACATTTTTTTTGCTGTTGCCAGAGGCTACCGGCTGGCTATTCAGTTCAACAAACCACAGGTTGCCACCTTCAGCTTCAGTCACACTGACGCTGTCCGTGGCCTGAGCCTGACCTAAACTAAGGCCGGCCAGTAAGGCCAGAGCGCTGAATTGAATAAGGGGTTTGTGTTTCTGGTTGTTTGAGGTATTCATATGACGTTGATTCAAAGTACATTCCTCTAATGTTATGTTTTATCGGCTGACGTTGAACCCAACGGACCACAAGAATAGGCGGCTGCCTGATCCCTACCTGCTGAGTGCATAAAGCGAAACCTTTGTGCATAAAATAAGCCATTGGCTGAGCATTAGAGATTTATAAATTACAAAACAATAAGTTAGCTGATGCTGATATTTGAAACCTGTGCCTGCCTTTACTGAGACCCTTACTTTTTGTAAAAAAAACAGACAAATCAATATGTTTCATTTGTATTTATTTGGTATTTAATGGGTAAATTAAAGATTCATTGTCAGGCAGCTCCCTGGCAGTTGCAAGGAAACAGGGGGGGGTCACGTGGTGACCTTGCCACAGCGTGTGTGTGAAACAGACAGAGGAAGAAAAGCAAACAGCGGCGGTGCCGCTGTTAAGGGATAGGTTTGTCTGATAACCTGAGAACGCCCATATACGTCACGTTTTTTGTTTCGCATTTCTTATCTGAAGCGGAAATCAGCAAGCCCGTTTGTGCAATCGCCTGCCCTGATTGCACCGCTCATAAAGCTGCCTCAGACCCCGACAATGCCCAGCGGCTTGGTTTTTTGCCACAGGCCACGGGTGAAATCCGGGAAATCGCGGCTGTTGCCGCGGTCGGCTACGGAAGCAACCGACAGTGGTAACACTGCTGACCAGGCCGCGCCGTCGTAGACGTCCTGATCCAACGGTTCGGCGTTACGCAGGCAATAAATCAGCCGCCAGCACATCAGAAAATCCATACCGCCGTGGCCGCCGTTGCGTTCGGCTTCGCGGCCCATCCGTTGCCACAGCGGGTGGTCGTATTGCTGATACCAGGGCGTCATATCCATATCCCATTCGTGATAACTGCCACCGCGGCCACCGGTTTCCAGCGCGATACGGTTCGGGAAACCGGCAAAAGCGCCGTTGGTACCCTGAATGAGGTTGTGCCGGCTGTAAGGCCGCGGGGTAGTGGTGTCATGCTGCAGCATGATGGTTCTGCCCTGCACCGTTTTGATAATGCTGGTATTGATGTCACCACAAGTGTATTTGATTTGGTTGCGCGGATGGTCAGCCGGGAATTCACGTTTGGCATAAGCGGCGCGGCCAATCGCCGGTGAGCTGACCGAATTCAGGAAGTCAAAACGGTCGCCGCGGTTAATGCCCATATACTGCGCCACCGGGCCTAAACCGTGCGTCGGATACAAATTGCCATTTTGCCGCGCTTCTTCAAAAGTGCGCCATGAACCGGTTTTGCGTTCAATCTCTTTGATTTGCCAGCGTAATTCGTGGATGTAGGCCGCTTCACCATGCAGCAGTTCGCCAAACAGGCCCTGGCGCACCATATTCAGCACCATCAGCTCGTCACGACCATAACAGACGTTTTCCAGCATCATACAGTTGCGCTGCGTCGCTTCGGCGGTGTCGACCAGGTCCCACATCTGCTCCAGTTCCAGCGCCATTGGGACTTCAACAAACGCATGTTTGCCGGCCAGCATTGCCGCCTTCGCCATCGGATGGTGCAGCGCCCAGGGGGTCGAAATAACCACAATATCGACATCCGGCCGCGCTAATAACTGGTGGTAACTTTCCGGGCTATCGCCGAAATAAGCTGGCTGTGGTTTGGCCATTTTGTCGAACAGGCCACGCGCGCGCTGCAGAGTTTGTGGGTCTGTGTCGCAAATGGCCGTGATACGGGCGCCTTCGATTTGGCTGAAATGACTGATATAACCGACGCCGCGCTCGCCAACGCCAATCAAACCAACGCGCACTTCGGCCATCGCCGGCACCACCAGCCCCATCACTGATTTGCCTTTGGCTGCCGGCGCTGCGCCGGCTGGTTTCACAGTTTGCTGGCTGCAGGCTGCGGCCACACCCAATACTGCAGTAGCCATCGAAGCCTTCATAAAACTGCGCCGGTCAAAATTTGCCATAACTCTCTCCTGTGATTGGGCTTAGGCCAGTGCTGCCTGAGGGTTCCCCCCTTAAGCGTCTGACAATTTTTAGCAGATGATGGCTTTGGTATAACACAAATAAAAATACTTTGAAATACTTTCGATTTGTTTCGATATGATTTTGCGACCAATAGCCGCAGCCACACAAACAGCATGGACCAACGGCTCAAAACTTTATAGCCTCACCGCGAGTGAAGAAATAAATTTGATTAAATTCATATACATAAAAATTAATTTAAAAATATTTGTCACATTTTCTGCAGGAGCCGGCACTAGGAGATATCAGCAAGACATATCACTCAGATGAAGGAATTGAAGATGTTTAAATGTGCCAACCCCACTACTGCCGTGCGCTTATCGATGATCCCAACCATTTTTATGGCGGTGTTTGCGGCGAACCAGCCTGGCCATAGCCATGCTGCCGCGGCACCAGCTCCTGCGCCAGTGGTGATAAGCGCAGCCGCAAGCCCGGCAACAGCAGCAAGCTTTAGTGTCGAAGTGATTGGCAAAGGCCGGCCAGTGATTTTGATCCCGGGGCTGATGTCGTCGCCATCCGTCTGGCAAAGCACTGTAGATGCGCTCAAAGCTGACCATCAGCTGCATCTGATCCATATCGCCGGTTTTGCCGGCAAAGCCGTTCGCACTGGCATGCAGCCGGACAGTTCGCTGCTTAGTGCTGTGCAGCAGGAATTATTGGCGTATATCGCAGCAAAAAAGCTACAGCGGCCAGTGGTGATTGGTCATAGCCTTGGTGGTTTTCTGGCGTTTGCACTGGCAAGCACTGCACCGGATAAAATAGGCCCGCTGGTTTCGGTCGATGGCCTGCCCTATCTGGCGCCGGTATTTACCCGCAACCCGGCGACCACTGCGGCACAAATGCGAACCCAGGCTATGCAAATCAAAGCGCAATACAGCGGCATGACAGCTGCGCAGTTAAGCCAGACCACGGCACAAGGTCTTTTTATTCAGGCAACCAGCCCAGCAGCGCAGCAACAGGTGCTGGCGATGGCTGGTCAGTCAGATCCAACCACTGTCGGTCAAGCGATGGCAGAACTGCTGACCACCGATTTACGGGGGCAAGTCGCCAACATCAAACAGCCGGTATTGTTATTGGGCGCCAGCGGCACTTTACCGCCACAGGCACAGGCTGGCGTCAAAGCGCTGTATCAGCAGCAACTGGAAAAATTACCGGCGGCACAACTCGACATCAACACAAAGGCAAGGCACTTTATCATGCTGGACGACCCGGCCTGGCTGAATCAAAAAATCCGCAGCTTTTTGCAGGAGGCAAAATAACATGGATCACAGCATCGAATTACAACTAATGCCTGACGTGTTAGCCGCGCAACAAGGCGACATGGCAGCCTATCAACGCCTGATCAACCGCTGCCGGCAGATGGTCAGCAGCATCGCGCTCGCCATCGTCAAAGACTTAGACCGCAGCGAGGACATTGCCCAGCAGGTGTTTATCCATGTCTGGCAGCAATTACCACAACTGCGCGAAGCCAGCAGCTTTTTGCCCTGGGTCCGGCAAATCACCCGCTATCAGGCTTTTCATGGCCTGCGCGACCAAAAAGCCCGGCGGGAGCTGGACAGCGAAAACGCAGAAACCGTCTTGGCCGAGTTTGTCGACCCGGACGCCTGCCCTGAGCTGTGGCACGGCCGCGCGGAACAGAGCCAGCTGCTGCAACAATTTCTCGACGCGCTGCCGGCCGAAAGCCGCGAATTACTGCTGCTGTTTTACCGCGAAGAACAATCCAGCAGCCAGGTCGCGGCTCTGCTTGGCATCAGCGAAGCCAGTGTGCGGAAAAAACTGCAACGGGTGCGCGAATCCTTAAAAGAGCAATGGCTAAGCCGTTACGGCCAGCTGATTTTGTCGACCGCGCCAGGCCTTGGTTTCTCAGCGGCTCTCACTGCAGCACTGGCCACGGCCAGCCCACCAGCAGCGGCTATGGTGGCCGATCAGCTGGTGCAGACTGTGACACATTCTGCCGCACCAGGCGCAGCCTCAGGCCCGCTGAAGTTCCTAGCACTATTAGGTGGTGCTGCTATCGGTGCCTTGCTGGCAGTCGCTGCTGTGTTTTATGGCATGAAACCAGCGATAGACCGTGCCGACAGCGCTGAACTTGCTCAGGCGCTGCGCCAGCTCAGACGCCGCACTATGGTCTGGATGACAGGGTTTGGCTTGTGCTGGGTAGCTGCTTATGAACTGACGCAAAGCGCCTGGGCGCCCATCGCTTGTATGGTGATGCTGACAGTGCTGCTGCTCAGCACCCAGGTCCAGCTCAGCCGCATGCTGGCACCGCAACAGGCGCGGGAACGGCAGGCAGATCCAAAAGCTGCAGCTAAACAACGCCGGCAATGGCTGGGTGGTGCGATAGGGACCGCTGTCGGCATCGGCTCCGGCTGGGCCGGTATGATCGCCGGATTGGTCGCGTCGGGCCGGTTGTCGTAGCACGGCAGAATTTGCCTTTTGCATCGGTTGACTCCCACTGGAAGAAGCCGTTATATAACGCAATCTGCAAGCCCGATTTCGGCATTAGCGCCAGTGGTCGCATATCAGGATGGTGAAAGATGTACCCATTAAGCCTGTGGTTTGGTTGCGCGATCTGTTTGCTGTTCAGTACGTTGATGCAGGCAGAGCCGCTGTTGCGGGTTGGCCTTGGTGAGTCAGATCAGGTGTTTAAAACTGTCAATGCCGCACCAACTTATGAACAACGTTTGGTAGAAACGCTGCTAAAGCAACTGCATCGTCGTTATCAGGTGATCAAAGCACCGCATGCCCGACTGCGTCAGATGCTCGAAAATGGTGAACTGGATCTTGCGGTGCGCCAAAGCGACCAGCCGGTTGCCGGTATTTATACCTCAGCACCGTACATCAGTTTTCAGGACAAAGTTTTTGCCTTGCCCGACTTTCGCGGCATCGTGTTCACCCCCGCTGATCTGACGAAATTTCGCATCACGGCGTTTCAGAATGCCCGTCATGTGCTGGGGCCCTTATACGCCGCTGCTGTGGACAAGGCGCCACAATACCGCGAGTTGACCGATCACACCCAATCGGTGCTGATGTTGTTAAAACAACGCACTGAATTGCTGGTGATCGATACTGACACCCTGAGTAAAATCCTGCGCCAGCTTGATTATCAGGGCGCACCGCTGCGCGAATTTGAGCTGTTCGCACCGGTGTCTTATCGCATTGGTGGCCATGATGCCAGACTCATTCAGGACATCAGCCAGCTGCTGCAGCAATGGCAGCAGAATGGCCACTTACAGCAACTGCGCAATCAAGCCGCCAGCTCCGCTGTTGACAAGCCAAAGCGTTAAAGGATGGCACCTCAGGCAACGCTGATTGATACCTTCATCCTGCAGGAACCTGGCTGACTTTCGCTGGCGTTGTTCCTCCACCTGCTACACTCAACGTCAATGACGGCGGCTATGGTATCGGAGGTATAAATGCGACAATGGATGTGGCTGCTGGCGATGTTCTTTTGCACCATGACCGAGGCTGCAACTCCATTGCGGGTTGGGCTTACGGTGTCCGACCAGGTCTATAAAAACCAGACAGCACAAGCCGGTTATGAAGAACTGCTAATCAACGAGTTGCTGCAAACGCTGCAGCTGCCCTACCACATTATCAGAGTGCCACACGCCAGACTGAGTCAGATGCTCGCTGCCGGCGAGCTGGACCTGGCGGCGCGCCAGCAGCAGCCTGGCCTTGCCGGCGTTTATCTGACTTCCCCTTATACCCTGGTCCGGAATAAAGCCTTCGCACTGGCTGATTTTCGCGGTCAGCTGCAGTCCACCGCAGATCTCGCCAACTACCGGCTGATTGCCTTCCACGATGCCACCGCGGTGCTTGGCCCCATTTATGCTGAAGTCACGGCCCACTCACCAGAATATCGCGAACTGACCGACCACACCCAGGCGGTGCTGATGCTGTTAAAAGGGCGCACTCAATTGCTGGTGATGAATGAAAAAACGCTGGAGCACGTGCTGACCGGCCTTGGCAGGACGCGCAGCGATCTACGTGAATTTGATTTATTTGCTGGCACGGAATTTCGGCTTGGCAGCCGCGATGCCGCACTGGCGCACGAACTGGACCAGCTACTAACCTTGTGGCAAAAAAACGGCCGATTGCAGCTATTACGCCAACGCGGTCAGGAGCTGCGTCATGCAAACCGTCGCCAGCCTCAACCGGCGACTGAGCGCAACGAATAACTCAGGCACTTAATCCGGCTGCAGGTCTACCTGCTGCTTTTGCGCCGCTGCCTGTTGCAACAGCTGGTCCAGCGCAGCTCTGTCATAGACTTTGCCCTGATACACCAGACTCTGCAGTTGACGGGTGGCGCGGATGTCCAATAACGGGTTTTGCTTTAACAGCAATAAATCAGCTTTTTTACCAGTCGCAATCGAACCGTAAAGCTGCGACTGCTGCATAAAACGCGCGCCGTTGATGGTAGCAGCCCGCAGGATATCCGCACTTTGCATGCCGGCCTGTTGCCACAGCTGCAGTTCGGCGTGTAAGGCCTCAGCCGGATAGACATAAGTATTCAGCGCCGCCGAATCGCTGCCTGCCAGCAATACTACGCCCGCCTGTTGCAAGCGCGGTAACTGGGCAGCGATCAGCTGTTCCTTACCTTTGCGCTCCTGCTGCTGCGCGGGGGTTTCACCAGCCATCCGCTGGATGCGCCACTGGTAATTGGCGGTAAAATCGGTGCTCAGATACTGCAAAAACGTATCGTGGCTGTGGTCGGTGTCGTGCAAATGCGCCAGTTGCTGGCCGCCAATTAAAGTCGGCGTGACCGCGACGCCGGCTTTGGCTAACCGGCGATAACCGGCATCGGCACTGGCCTGTTCAAAACCCTGACGATACAGCGCCGCCGCCTGCTGATTAGTCAGCGCGCCGCTGCGCACTTTTGCTGCAATATCGGCTTCAGTGGCGAAACCAAGCCGCAACAAATAAGAGGCGTGTTCGATGCTGCTAAGGCCCGCCTGCGCCAGCTCGTCAATCGCCGTACCATAAGGCACATGGCTGGACACCAGCAAACCACGTTTGCGCGCTTCACGGATGGTCGCGAGGTACAAATCAGGCGCCAGGGTGTTTTCGGTGATCTTAATAAAATCAACTTGTTGCGACTGCAGCAAATCCATACCGGTCAACATTTGCTGTTCGTTGCCAATTTCCAGATCGCCATCCCACAGCGAATTAATCCCTTCAAATTTCTGCCCGGCAGTGAAAATCCGTGGCCCAAGCCGCTGCCCGCTGGCGACTTCACTGCGCCAGCGCAGCACTGTCGGCGCCAGATTACTGGCCGCTTCGCGCACGGCGGTGATGCCATAGGCCAGATACACCGGCAACAACAGCGCATTGTCGGCGACCAAATCCCGGCCTTCAAAATGCACATGCATATCCCACAGCGCCGGCGTCAGATACTGGCCCTGCCCGTCCAGCTCCGCCTTGCTTTGCCACTGCGCCGCTTGCGCCTCCGGCACAATGGCCACAATGCGGTCTGCTTTAATGAGCACCGTCTGCTCCTGGCGTAATTGCCCGGCTTCGACATCAACCAGCTGAATATTGTGGATGCGTAAGTCGGCCTGCGGTGCGCTTGATGTCGGGTGACTGCAACTGCTGAGCAAGCCGCCAAAGACACAGGTGAGGTTCAGCATTATCAGGCGTTTTGCCGGCCAAACAGAGCACGACAACGAGCTTGCAACAGGGAACATGGCACAGATACCGGATATTTATTGATGCCGGCAGCATGCCGAAATCTGTGCGGCAACGCCAGTGCAGTGGTCAGCGCCACATGGGAGTTGGTCGCAGCGGGTTATTCCAGGCCCGGTTTTTTCTGGCGCAGACTTTTGGTCCCACTACGTTGTTTTTTGCTGTCAAGCCGGCGTTGCTGGCTACCGTATGTCGGCTTAGTGGCGTGACGTTTTTTCGGCACTATGCCAGCGGATTTAATCAGCTCAATCAGCTGCTGCAATGCCGTTTCGCGGTTCATTTCCTGGCTGCGGCTTTGCTGGCATTTGATAATGATTTTGCCGGAAGCCGTGATGCGATGATCAGATTTTTGCAGTAATGCGGTTTTGTAATGCTCTGGCAGCGACGACTGCTGAATATCAAATATCAGCTGGATAGCGGTCGAGGTTTTATTCACATGCTGGCCGCCGGGGCCGCTGGCGCGAATGGCTTGCCAGTCGATTTCGGCTTCATCAATGGCAATAGAGGCGGTGATTTGCAGCATCAGCAACTGTCCTTCCATAAAGAGCCGCCAGTGTGGCAGGCATCGCAGCAAGCCGGGCGGTCCGGCATCGCAAAAATGACTGCTCTGCTGTCAATTTAGTCTCGTTGCCTGTTCCACTGGCTGTTGGTCCGGTTGCAATATCGGCAACTGAACCGCAGAAGGACAATGCGTGCCAGGCGATTTGAGCTCAGCGCTCAGCCGCAAAACTGAATCGTTTCAGCCGCCGCACTGTAAACGCTTCGCAATACTGGTAAGACCAGAAAATATTCCATTGCGATCAAGGGGAATCGCACTGAAACTGCACAAATACTGCTGTATTTTGGTGCAACCTGCAGCCCGGAGTTGTCGTCACTATGCCTAATCAGGATTTAACGTTGCAGGGAACGCTCGACATCCTCTACAACAACCTGAAAACCGGTCTGCTCGGCACCGGTGTCGCGGCAACAGCGGCCAGCCTGTTGCTGTTTGCACACAGTCGGAACAGCACAATCGGCATCTGGTGGTTATTGATGATCGGGCTTTTGAGCTGGCGCGGTTATGATTTGCGCTGCTGGAACAGCTTAAAAACTAAACGAGAAAAATATCGGCCACAGAGATTCCGCCGTTTTGCCCGGTTCGCCATCGCCACCGCGCTGCTGTGGAGTTTGTTCAGCCTCTGGTTTGGCATTGGCAGCGATGCTGAGCAGCTGATCATTATTCTCACGACGCTGGCAGCGATAGCCGCCGGTGTTACTAATGCGCTGTCGTCGAATAAAACCCTGATTATCAGTTACATAGTGCTGTGTTTATTGCCATTTAGCCTGTGGTTTTTATGGCAGGGCGGCGAGCAGGTGATTTTTGGTTATCTGGGCATCGTTTTCACTGGCTTACTCAGTTTCTCTGCCCGCAACAGCCATCTGTTTACGCTGGAATCTATTCGTCTGCGGCGCGAGCACGAGCATCTGCTGGCGAATCTGGAAACTGAAGTGTTAATGCGGACTAAAGAGCTGTCGTACCTGTCAGATATTGAGCCCTTAACCGGGCTGTACAACCGCCGGCGTTTTATTGAAATTACTGCGGAACTGACCGAAGTCAGCCGGCGCAATCAGTTAAAACTGGCGCTGGTGATGATTGATTTGGTCGGTTTAAAAAGCATCAACGACGGCCTAGGCCATGAAGTCGGCGACGAGTTTTTACGTGAAATCGCCGAGCGGCTGCGGCTGCTCACGCATGAACCAGCGATTTGCTGTCGCTGGGGCGGCGACGAATTTTTGATTGCCATTCCGATCACAGACGAGGCGCTGTATCACTTCGTCGATCAGGTGCAGCAGAGTATCTCCCAGCCCTTCCGGCTACAGGAAAACGCACTGCGGTTGTCAGCCAATATCGGCGTGTCACTGTACCCGGACCACGGTCAGGATATCTCGCAGCTGATTAACCTCGCCGACCTCGCACTGTACGGTAATATCGAAAAAGCCGGCAAGCAGGGTTTTACCGTGTATGACAGCCAAATCGCCGGCAAATACCGGCGTAAATCGATGCTGCGAACCCGGTTGGAACAGGCCATCAGCCGGCAGGAGCTGCGGCTGGTATATCAGCCGATTATTCAGCTGCATGCTACACAGCAAAATTATTACGAAGTGTTATTACGCTGGACGCTCGATGGCACGCCGGTGACACCGGACGAATTTATTCCGCTGGCTGAACAAACGGGCCTGATCAATCCGATTGGTTATTGGGTGCTGGAGCAGGCTTGCCTGACAATCAGCCACAGCATAAAACTCGGGCAGCCGCTACAACTGGCAGTGAATGTGTCAGCGCTGCAATTTCAGCAAAATGAATTTGTGCCCGACTTGCTGGCACTGCTGGACAAGCATCAAATCCCGGCGGCATTGCTGCAGATTGAAATCACCGAATCGGTGTTTACCGTCGATAAAAACATCCTCATTGATAAAACCAATCAGCTGCGGGATACCGGCATTGCGATTGCGATAGATGACTTCGGTACAGGTTACTCATCTTTGTCGGTGATCAATGAACTGCAGGTCAATAAGGTTAAAATTGACAAAGCATTTATCGACAAAATCGAAGATGGCGGGATGCCGGTGCTACGGGCTATAGCGTCGATGTCGCAATCGATGGGCTGGGAAATTGTCGCCGAAGGCGTCGAGACCGCAGCCCAGGTTGAAATCCTGGGCCAGCTGAATATCCACTACATGCAAGGCTATTATTTCAGCAAACCTGTTGAATATTCGTCTCTTTTTCAAAATCTGTGAAGTTATAGAGGTTGCCTATGAACTACCAAGGCCTGCGTTTTAAAGCCAGTATCCCTACTGCGCTGATGTTTATCACTTTAGTGTTTGTCCTGAGTTTGTCCTCGGTGATAGTGTCAAAACTACAAAACATCGTGCACGAAGAATCAGATGTTTTTCAGCAAGCTATTTCGATTGTGCTGAACGCTGACCGCGATTTGTATCAGGCGAAGCTGGCTATTTCTGAGCACAAAGCGGCAGCAAACCCGCAGTTTAGTACCGATTATCAGGAAAATGTCGCTCAGGCCAGAGACCGTTTTAATCAATATAAACAGCTGATGAGCACCTACCCGGAGTTTCGTGGCCAGTTTGCTGATTTTGAACAGAAATTTAATGACTGGTCGCAAAGTGCCGACCAATATTTTGCCGCAGGCGCCAGCAAAGATGCCGCTTTTATCCAGCAGGAGGATAAGCAGTTTGCGGCCTTGCGCAAAATCTATAACGACGCCGGCGAGTTTGCGCTGAACTTATCGAAACAGCATATCGAACAAGCCAACAGTGAGGTCGAAAACATCGAAACCACAGCGCTGCTCATCAGCTTGCTGGTGTTTGCCTTAGCAGCCTGGTACAGCGTCAAAGTGCCGACCGCCATCAAAGCCAATGTCGAAACCATTATCCACCGTTTGAAAGAAATCACGCAGGGGGAAGGTGATTTAACCCAGCGCATCAGTGTGCAGACCAAAGATGAATTGCGCGACCTGGCCGATGCCTTTAACCGCTTCCTTGATGCACAAACCGCGATGATTGCCGACATTTTACGCAGCAGCCAGCAGCTGAGCACAGTCACAGAAAATATGCTGAGTTCAGTGCACGAAACCAAAAGCATTACCCAAAGCCTGAACAGCGCCACAGATTCTATCGTCAGTGCTGTGCATGAAATGTCGGTGGCCAACCGTGAAGTCGCCGTAGTTGCCGCCGATACGGCGCGTGAATCCGACGATTCTCGCGGGTACGCCGAAAAAGGCATCAGCTCTATTCAGGCGGTGTCTGGCAGTATCAATGGCGTACTGACCGACGTCGATACCGCAATGAATTTATCCGAAGCGCTGAACAACAGCTCTATCGCCATTTCCGGCGTGATTGAGGTAATAAGCAATATCGCCGGACAGACCAATTTGCTGGCACTGAACGCCGCCATCGAAGCTGCCCGCGCCGGTGAGCAGGGCCGCGGTTTTGCCGTGGTGGCCGACGAAGTGCGTAAACTGGCCTCGAAAACTCAGGAAAGTACTGAAGAAATCAAAGCGACTGTGCATCAGTTGCAACAGCTGGTGACGGAATCGACCCAGGCGATTCGCCGTGGCCGTCAGTCCGCCGACAGCTCAGTGCAACAAACCGAAGTGGCAGAATCTGTGTTCAGTCATCTGATGAAATCGTCGTCGGCAGTCAGCGGTATGTCGCTGCGCACTGCGGCGGCAACGGAACAGCAGTCACAGGTGTCAGAAGAAATTAACCGCAACCTGCATCAGTTGCATGACCAGTCCATCGTTGCAGAGCAAATCGCTGATCAGAACTATCTGCTGATCAATGAGTTAAAGAGTGTGGCAGAGCATTTAACCGAGTTAGTCGGCCGGTTTAAAGTGTAACTGCTGCCGGAACATCGCACTGATGCAACTGTAAAAACAGTGTCACCACAGCACGGACATGACCGGGGACATCGGCCGGTTGGCGCTTTGGCGCGTGCTGAAACATCGTACGCAGCATGTCCATGCCAACCAGCATGCCGTATAACAATTCAGCGCTGAAATCCGGCTGCGGGCAATGGATAAGCCCAAGCCGGTGCACCTGCGCCAGCCAGGCTTCCACCCGCACGCAAGTGGCGACCGGCCCCAGTTCATACATGCGCTCACGCAGGTCGGCCGGAATACTCTGATGCCCCTGCAGAGTTTTCATCAGGCACAGAAGATCTTCACTGAATAAATACTGCAACAGCCGCAGGCTGAAGGCTTCCAGCGCGGCAAAAGTCTGAGCAGCGTTTTGCACGTCCGGGCTTAGAGTTTCAACAAAAAAATCCGACTGAGCACGCAGTACGGCTTCAATCAGCGCATTGCGGTTACCAAAGCGCGAGTACAAAGTCGCCTTAGACACCCCGGCTTTACTGGCCACCGCCTCCATCGTCAGCACACTGGCACCTTCAAACAACAGGATTTGCCGCGCCGCCTGCAAAATGGCTATATCCTTATTGCGATCAACAGGCCGGCCGCTGGATGCAGCGCCTGCAGTCGAAGATGTGGCTGGGACGGAGTTGGTGGTCATCATTTTACTCTTGTTTATTGAACACATCCGTTCAATAATGAATTTCTGAACGAAGCCGTTTAATAATACCAGACTCTGCCCGAGGTGGCCATGTTACGTCCTTTTCCGCTGCTTGCACTCGTCTCACTGCCGTTGTGGCTGGCCGCCTGTTCCGATCCGGCTGCACAAAATTCAGGCCCGGCACCACGGGTGGTGATGACCGCCACTATTCAGCCGCTGGCTCAGTCCACTTTAACTCTGACCGGCGTAGTGCGCGCCCGCAACGAAGTGCCGGTGGCGTTTCAGGTCAGCGGCCGCATCGCCGAGCGGCTGGTCGAAGCCGGTCAGCCTGTGCAGCAAGGCCAGCTGCTGTACCGGCTGGACCCAAAAGATTTAGCCGAATCCGTGCGGGTAGCCAAAGCCGCGCAAGCCGCAGCCCGCGCCAGTCTGCAAACGGTGCAGGCGGAGAAACGACGGACTGAACAACTGATTAAGCAACGTTTTGTCAGCGAACAGGCCAAAGATCAGGTCGAACTGCGCTTCAATGAGGCCAAAGCCAATCTGGACCGCGCCAATGCACAGTTACAACAAGCCGAACATGGCCTGACCTACGCCAACCTGACCGCCGGCAGCGACGGTGTGATCACCGATGTCACGGGTGAACCGGGCCAGGTAGTGGCTGCAGGCCAGCGACTCGGTGCCCTGGCAACCGCCCAGCAAAGTGAAATTGAAGTGCAGCTGCCGGAACATATTCAGCCACCGCAAACTGGCAGTGCCGATTTTGCCGGCCAGTCGCTGCAATTAAAGCTACGCAGTGCCGCCGGCAGCGCCGACAGCGCCAGTCTGACCCGCCAGGCCCGCTATAGCCTGAACGAACAACCGGCCGAACTGGCCTTAGGCCGGGTGTTGGCGGTGCAGTTACAGCTGCCTGCACAAAACCAGCAAGTATTGGTTCCATTAGCAGCGCTGGACGAACGTGGTCAGCAACCGCAACTGTGGACAGTCACAGACGGCAAAGCCCAGCCGCACGCAGTTGAAGTGGTAGCGCTGAATGCACAATCGGCCACAGTGCGCACAGAGTTGCCAGCTGACAGCCGTATTATCACGCTCGGCACCCATCTGCTGGAGCCGGGCATGGCTGTGCGGGAGCTTAAGCCATGAGTTTTAACCTGTCTGTGCTGGCCGTGCGCGAGCGCGCCATCACGTTATTTTTTATTCTGCTGGCCTTTATCGGTGGCACCTGGGCGTTTTTGTCGCTGGGCCGCGCTGAGGACCCGTCTTTTACCATCCGGGCTTTAGTGGTGTCGGCCTACTGGCCGGGCGCTACTGCCGAAGAAGTGCAGTCACAGCTGGCTGATCGCCTGGAAAAACGCATTCAGGAAGTGCGTAATATCCACAAAATTGACAGCCAGGTGCGCCCCGGTGCCGTCAACCTAACCATTGAATTTAAAGACTATACGCCGTCGGCTATGGTGCCGGATCTGTTTTATCAAATCCGCAAACGGATGCAGGAAGAGGCGAGCAATATGCCGGCCGGCGCCATAGGCCCGCTGGTCAACGATAACTTTTCTGATGTTTATTTCAGTTTGTTGTCGCTGACCGCGCCCGGTCTGCCGTTTCGCGATCTAAGCCGTCAGGCCGAACAGCTGCGCGACGAGCTCAGCATGGTGCCCGGTGTACTGAAAGCAGTGATTGTTGCCGACCGGCCGGAGCGGGTTTTTATCGATTTTGACCAGAAAAAGCTGGCAGTACTGGGGATCAGCCTGCTGGACCTGCAACAGCAAATCACTGCCGCCAGCCGGATGTTGCCGGCCGGCCAGCTGGAAACTCAGGGCCAGGCGCTGCAGTTTCGCCTCGACGCCCGCACCGACAGTTTCAGCGAACTGCAGCAACTGCCGGTTCGGGTTAATGGCAAACTGATCCGCCTGTCAGAAATTGCTACAGTGCAGCGCGGTTATGAAGAACCGGCGCGTTTACTGGCGCGCACCGGTGGCGATGATGCCATTCTGGTTGGCGTGGTGATGCAACAAGGCGAAAACGGCCTGGTGCTTGGCAAAGCGCTGCAGCAAAAACTCAGCGAAATTCAGACACAGCTGCCACTCGGTATGGAATTACATCAGCTGACCAATCAGGCCGAGGCCATCTCTAAAGCTGTGAATTTATTTGAGATTAAATTCTTAGTCGCCGTACTGGTGGTGATGGCTGTCAGCGTGCTGGCCATTGGCCTGCGTGCTGGTTTAGTCGTCGGTATCGCCATTCCGCTGACCCTCGGCATCACCTTTTTGCTGATGAAAATGGCCGATATCAACCTAGACCGTATCACGCTCGGCGCACTGATTATCTCGCTCGGTTTGCTGGTCGACGACGCCATTATCGCCATCGAAATGATGATGGTGAAAATGGAACAAGGCGTGGAGCGGGTGCGTGCCGCTGGTTACGCCTGGTCTGCCACCGCCGCACCAATGTTGTTTGGCACCCTGGTCACTATCGCCGGTTTTGTGCCTATTGGTTTTGCCAAATCCGGGGTTGGCGAATACACCGGTAATATTTTCTGGGTGGTGGGTTTTGCACTGATAGTGTCCTGGGTGGTGGCTGTGACTTTCACACCATACCTTGGCGTAAAATTGCTGCCGGATGTCAAAGCCCATGCGCATGATCCTTACCAAACCCCGTTTTACCGCAAACTGCGCAGCCTGGTACTCTGGTGTATCGGCCACAAAAAAACCGTGATCGCGATTGTGTTGCTGACCTTTGTGCTGGCGCTGCTTGGCATGGCCAAAGGTGTGCAGAAGCAGTTTTTCCCCAGTTCCGACCGGCCGGAAGTGCTGGTCAGCGTTTATATGCCGCATGGCAGCGCCATCGCCAATACCGACGCGGTGGCGCTTAAAATCGAGCAGCTGCTGAAAGACAATCAGGACGTCCGTTCGCTGTCGTCTTTTGTCGGCGCCGGCGCCCCGCGCTTTTTTATCTCGGCCAACCCGGAGCAGCCGGACCCGTCTTTTGCCAAAATTTTGATTGTCGCCAAAGATTCCGACGGCCGTGATCGGCTGATCCAGCTGCTGAATGAACATATCGCCGCCGGCGAATTCAGCGCAGCGCGGGTACGGGTCGCCCGGTTGTTGTTTGGCCCGCCGGTGCCATGGCCGGTCAGTTTCCGGGTGATGGGTAAAGATCCGCTGGAGCTGCGCCGTATCGCCTATCTGGTGCGCGACAAAATGGCGGCTAATCCGAATACCGTCGGCGCTCATCTGGAATGGGAAGAACGCATGCCGGTGCTGGCGCTGAAACTCGACACCGCCCGGCTGCTGGCTTATGGCCTGACCGCGTCCGACGTTGCGCAGCAACTGCAATTCCAGTTCAGCGGTGCCAGTATCACGCAGCTGCGGGAAGATATCCGTACTGTCGATGTCACAGCGCGGCTGGACCGGGCGCAGGTGCTGCAACCCGATGCCATCGAATTAAAAACGCCGGGCGGCAAAGCGGTGTCTATCCGCCAGCTCGGCGAGATCCGCGTGCAATATGAAGAGCCGCTACTGAAGCGCTACAACCGCCAGACCTATCTGGCCGTGGTCGCCGACGTACAGGGCGCACAGCCGAATGATGTGTCAAACCGCATCTGGGCGGAACTGGCTGACATTCAGGCGCAGCTACCACCAGGCTATCGCATTATGCAGGCCGGTTCGGTCGAGGAATCCGGCAAAGCCAATGCCTCTATCCAGAAACTGATGCCGCTGATGGTGGCGCTGATGCTGATTTTTATCATGCTGCAGATGCGCTCTTTCACCGGCATGTGGATGGTGCTGGCGACGGCGCCGCTGGGCCTGATTGGCGCGACGCTGGCACTGTTAGTGTTCCGCCAGCCCTTTGGTTTTGTCGCTTTGCTGGGCCTGATTGGCCTTGCCGGGATTTTGATGCGCAACACGCTGATCTTAACCCAGCAGGTCAGTGACAACCTGAACGACGGCTGGGCCGCACGCGATGCCGTGGTGGAAGCCACCATTCACCGCGCCCGCCCGGTGCTGTTAACCGCCTTAGCCGCGATGCTGGCCTTTGTACCATTGACGCTGGATACCTTCTGGGGGCCGATGGCTTTTGTACTGATCGGCGGCGTTGGCGTTGGTACAGTGCTGACGCTGTTATTTGTGCCGGCGCTTTATATGGTGTTTTTCCGTAAACGCCTGGCGCAGGTTCCGGTGGTGTGAGGTTCCCCATCCGGTCGGTGGCGCTTTGCTTACCGACCCTACGGCTACCTGTATTTCCAGCGCCGCTGTACATTGACAACCGGAAGCAAAGCAAAGAGGATGGTTTTTTCCCGATACAGGATGTTCCAAATGAAAAAAACCATCGCTTTGACCTTTGCGCTGCTTTTAAACACCATTGCAAGCCCAGTTCTTCAAGCAAGCCAGAGCTTTGGCCCGACCTTTGATTTCAGTAAATCAGCACCTGTGACAGTGGCACAGGTGCTGGCTACACCAGCCAGTTATCTGCAGCAGCCTTTTACCGTGCAAGGCAAGATTGACGCGGTTTGTCAGAAAAAAGGTTGCTGGATGCAGTTTGCCACTGGCGCTGATGAGCCGACTTTCCGCCTCAAAGTCAAAGACGGCGATATGGAGTTCCCGGTCAGTGCCAAAGGCAAAACCGCTTATGCCTATGGCTCACTGAAAGCCAAACCAATGACGCTGGAGCAAACCAAAACCTATCTGAAACATCGCGCCGAGGAGCAAGGGGAAGCCTTTGATGCCGCCAAAGTCACCAGCGCTGTCACCTTGTATCAGTTTGAACCTGTGTCGGTGCTGATTGAATAAGGCTGAGCCTGTGGCTTTACGGCATCAGCAATAGCCAGCTTATTGGCCGCTTGCGCCTTGCGCTGCGCCAAACTGGTAACTGGCGGTGATATTCGGGTTGGCCGACCAGACCGGGTCGGCCTGCAATACCGCGCCTCTGAATTTACTGCTGACCTGAAGCTGCAGGCCTTTGTCACCAACAGCTTGCCACTGCACGTCCATACCAAGCTGCTCCGGATGACCTTCGCTGATAAACAAATTTCCCGGGCCATCGGCCAGAATACCGTCTTTCACCAGAATGGAAATATTGCTGCTAAAGCCCGGCGCATTGTTACAGCTGCGAACAAACACCACGGCAGTAAATTTGTCATCCGGCGAGGCCAGCTGTTTGACGATGCCATTGCTGCAGGCAGGTTTGGTCGCGGCAAACATCCAGGCAGTCAGGCCACCTAGAATAACCAGCGGCGCAACCACAAATAAACTGATATCTCTGACAACCTTTTGCATGCGTGTTCCTTCAGGTGAAAGCGTTAAAACGGCGCCATTACAAGCCAGCGCAGCGCAATGACTGAATAAACCGTCCATCGAACTGCTCATAATGCCGGCCTGCCTGCTGCGGAAGGAAAATACCGGCCTACCGCAGCAACGTCGAAAACACCAGCTTACTTAGAAGCGGTAACCCAGGCTCAAACGGACGGTATCCGCCTGCAGCTGGTTCTTTTTGAACAAATGCACCACTTCAGCCCGGCCGAACCAACGTTCGCTGAAGTTCTGTTCCAGACCCAGACCCAGCAGCGCGTGCAGCTGAGTGTCATCTGCTGCCGTCTTTTGATTATTAACTATGATGTGAGCCTGATGGTTCAGCTGACTGACGCCTGCACGATAATACAGCACAGTGCTGTCGCTAACATTGGTTTTACCCAAAGCCGCCAGCGTCAGGGCTGAGGTGTCCAAACCAACAGTGGTACCGTTTTCGCTTTCCTCTTTATCAAACAGCTGTTCGGCGGTCAGTTCGGCGGACCACTGGTTATTGATAACATAGCCCAGCCCCAGCTGATAACCGCCGTCGTTGAGGTCAAACGGCTCACCTGCGCGACTGAATTGCAGGCCCGCAGTGCTGTAAAAATCAGTAGCAGCTAAGGCCTGACCTGTAGCTCCGGCCAGCAACACTGCGGCAATTAACATTTTTTGCATAAAACTTCCTTTTAGGGGACAAAAATCGGCCGCAACCTTAGCCTAAAAAGCATCTGGTGGGCAAGCCGCAGCACAGCTGACTGAATGTTTCTGCCGAATATCCGCGTTTTGAGCCGAATGTCACATTTTTATGCTGCGCTGCCGGCGATGTTGGCATGCTGTATTCAACAAAGCCAATGTAGATCCGAAGGAGTGAATCATGAACGAAGTCATGCAAGCGTTTCAAAATGCCAGCCCGCTGTTTTGGGCCACCGTCATCCCACTGGTGCTGTTTATCTGGTTTTTGCCGGTGATCCTGGCGGCGTTTTTTAACCGGCCACATCTGAAATATATCGCCATTGCCGCAGTGCCGGCCGGCATGTCGTTTATTGCCTGGGGCGCGTTGCTGGTCTGGGCTTGCAGCGGCAAAGTCACCGGCCGTTTTGCCCAGAAGTTTGGCAACTTACCCAAGTAAGCTGCAGACAAATAATCAGGGCGCCGTTCAGCGCCCTTTTTACTTGCCGGTGTCTCAGCTAACTTTAAACTTGCCGACCAGACCAAACAGCATCTGTGACAAAGTGCTGATTTCATTCGATAGCTGGTCATTCTTTTTCGCCACTTCGCCGGCAGCCAGCGCCTGATCATTCAGCGCATACAGGTTTTTACTGATTTCGTCCGACACTGTGGTTTGCTGTTCAGTCGCCGCCGCGGTACGTACTGCCATATCGTTGACCTGCAGACTGGACTGCATAATGTCCTGAAACACCTGCTCGGCACGGGCAAAGTTGCTGACGGTCAAATCAGCATTTTCCTTGCCACTGCCGATGGCCTGCCGCGATTCAGTGACCCGCAGATGTAGCTGCTCAATCATTTGCTGAATGTGATTGGTGCTTTGTTGCGTGCGCGATGCCAGCGTACGCACTTCGTCGGCGACTACGGCAAAACCGCGGCCATGCTCGCCAGCCCGCGCTGCTTCAATGGCCGCATTCAGCGCCAGTAAGTTGGTCTGATCAGCAATACTGCGGATGACTTCCAGCACCGACGAAATGGTCGACGAACTTTGCTCCAGCTCTTCGGCGGCCCCCAACGCCATATGCACATCACGCGTTAAGTTCTGCATGCTGCTGTTGACGACTTTGACCACTTCCAGCCCGTGGCCGGCACTGCGTTTGGCCTGCTCTGAAACTTGTGCGGTATCGGTCGCGACCTGCGCCATTTCTTTGTTGGCCATCGCCATTTCGTGCACAGCGCTGACGATTGAATCCGACGCGGTATTCAGTGACTGAGTAATAGCGCTGGTGCGGTCTGCCGACTCCGACAGATCACCGGTCAGCTGACTGAGCTGATTGGCCTGGCGCAAAATCGCCGCGATCATCTCGCATTGTTTACTGATAAAGTTATTAAATTCATTGGCTAAATCGGCCACTTCGTCTTTGGTGTCGATATGCAAACGCGCCGTTAAATCACCGTCGCCATTGGCGATATCGCTTAAACGGGCAGATAAAGTGCGGATTTGTTCGGCCAGTTTTTTCGGCCCCTGATAACTGAACCAGCCGGCGATCCCCAGCAGTAAAAACGACAGACCATAGACCCACAGTTTAGTGCTGAAGATGCTGCTGCTAAGCTCGGCCTGCTCCTGCTCAGAGCGAGACAAGGCGGCTTCACCGGCTTTGTCTAACACGTCCCGCAGTGCGGCAAATTCTGTTTGTTCCTGTGCCGCCAAGGCGGCTTTTTGCGCGACATCCTGATTATCGAGCAAAGTGACTGCGCTTTGCTGCCAGCGGTCAAACTGGGCGTCGAAGCCGGAAAAACGGCCGGTTACATCAGGGTAGGCTTTGAGCAAGACCAGATACTGGTTAAAACGTTCTTTCACCTGCGCCGCGTTATCAGCAAAATCTTTACGCTCAGCAGCAGGGTCACCAATGCCGGCCAACACATGGGTCGTGGCCAGTTTCGCCTGGTAGGCATCACGGTCGGCATTCAGCACCAACGAAATGGCTTTTAAAAAGTTGTCGGCCTGCACCTCCAGCGCCTTGTGCTGCATCGAAATTAAGCTACTGAACATTAACATCACCGCAAGCAGGCTGACGCCTAACATCACCACGGGGATACTGCTTTTGACTCTGATACTTTGCCAGTTCATCTTTGTTGCCTCTGTCCTGAGCATGGCCGGTCAAGCGCCGGTCTGGTGTTTAACGGGTGGGGTACAAAACAGTATGGCTGGCTGATCAGGAACTGCAAATTTGCAAATGAATCAGCCAGATGCGCTATCATGCCGTTTTGCCAATCCGCCTGAATTAAAAGGGACCATCCGACAGTGAGAACCGGGGCCAATGCCGAAATACTGGGTGACCTGAATGCCCGTCTGTTGCTGGGCGCTGTGCGCCGGCGCGGGGTGGCGTCGCGGCCGGAACTGGCCAGCGAACTTGGACTGTCATTGCAGGCAGTGACGCGAATTGTCGCCGGTTTGTGCCGCGACGGACTGCTGCAAAGCTGCGGTAAAAAAACTTTAGGCGTGGGCCAGCCGACGCAGTTTTATCAGCTGGTGCCTGATGCGGTCTTCAGCATCGGCATTCAATTACAGCGCACCCAATTGCAGCTGGTGCTGACCGATTTCTGCGGCAATATTCTGCGCCGCCAGCACTGCCCGCTCGACCACTGGTTACCGGCACAGGTGCAAACCGCCCTGCTGCAACAAACCCGGTTGTTATTGGCGCAATTATCCGCACCACAGCGCGAACGGCTTTGTGGTATTGGCCTCGCCATGCCCTGGTTTGCCGGCAACAGTCAGTTTGCCGCACGGTTGTATCCGCAGCTCGACGCGATGGCGCTGCAGCAGCTACAACAGGCCTGGCAAGATATTGATTTAGCGGCAAATTTACAGCAGGAATTGCAAATTCCGGTCTATCCGGAAAACGACGGCTCGGCCTCCGCAGCAGCAGAGTTGTGGCTGGGCAAACCGGCCGCAGCTGATTTTTTGTATCTGTATCTGGACCAGTTACCGGCCGGCGGCTTGGTGTTAAACGGCCAGCTGTGGCGTGGCCGGCATGGCAATGCGGCCCATCTGGCGGTGCTGCCCGTTTCTGATGGCCAGCTGCTATTGCAACAACCGAATGCAAACAACATCAACACAGGCCTGCAGGCGGCGATGGCGCTACTGGATATTCCACTGGTGATTATCGACAGCCACAACAATCAAGAGCTCGAACAGCTGCTGGCAGACATCCGCCAACAGCTGGAACAGTGGCCGGCGCTGGGGCTGCTGGCACCACAACTGCAAGCCGGCAGCCTTGGCAGAAACGCGATGCTGCTTGGCGCGGCGATGCTGCCGCTGTATCAGGCGTATGCCGCCGACCGCACAGTACTTTGACCTACCATCAGCGGCTTGCCAGCAGCGGCAAAAAATGGCCACAAACCAGCGCGACCGCCACGACGGTTACATCGTGTCTAACAAGACGCTACCGCCTGAGCCGACGTTTCAGCAAGCAGATGATACTCACGCATTAAAGACTGTAACTGGTATCGCCAGGTGTGACGCTGGCGTATCATCGCCCGATTTTCATGTTGGATCTGCAGGTACTGCGCTGCATTCATGCCGGCAATATTATTGATGGTTAACAGCTGATAGTCCGCGCCCAGAATTCGGTCAGGCCTTGCTAACAAATCACAGACAACCGGAGTCCCAAGCGCCATTGGATAAACAATACGTTCATGCAGACCTAATTCAAAACCCGGCGAGTTATGCAGTACAAATCTGGCGTTTTGTATCAGTGATAATAATGTTTTAAATGGCACAGCATCTAAATATTGATGTAATGGAAATCTGTTTTTGTATTGCTGACTGCCATTACCAACCACAGTAATGGCTAAGCCTGAGTCCTGACAAAGTTGCAGAATTTTTTCCCGCTGCCGGCCGCGGATATAAAAGTCAGCATAAATTGAAAGTAACTGGATGTTGTGATCTAAGCCAACCGTTGCGGGTTTATTGCCTGAGGGTAACACCTGTAAGTGTTGCATGAAGCGGGTGACAGACTGACAATTCTCCAGAAAATGCCCCACTTGATGCCAAACGGGCTGCAATTTCTGCCGCCATTGCGCTGTATCAAAATAACTCGCCGGAAACAAAATGCCATGTTTTTGTGCCATGCCGGAAAATTCAGTGGGTCCGGCAACCATGTCGGCAGGCACTGCATGCGGGAAAAAATGCGCCCGGATCCCACACAACTGAGCAAATCCGACATGCTCCTGATCAACACACAATAAAATCACATTTAAACCGATAAAGCGGGTGATCAGATGCAAAGGATGGTCAACTAAAAACACAAAAACGGGTTTTCTTTTCATGACCTCGGTTAACATCATCCCATTAAAAGATAAATCTAACCCTACTGCATTAAAACTTATGAAAAAATCAAATTCATCAAACCGGTCTTCACGCGAGGCCTGATATTCAATCGAACTTGGTGAATTTAAATCAAGTAGCTCAGTGGTCATATTTAATGATTGAAGATCCTGACGAATGCCGCTGATAAATTCGGATACCACGCCGTATTGGTTCGAACCAATAATAACCAAGCCTTTTTTCATCTGTTTCTCCAACGCCTGCGGTCTTGTGCGGTGCCTGGCGGCACCAAATTGCCAGTGTTTTGCTGGCTGTCAGTCAGCCAGGCTGCAACCATATCAAGGCGCCAACAGGTTTTACCCTGCAGGCACTTCATCGTTCCTGGACTTTTAAGCAAAATTCATGCCTTTGTGGCTATTTTGAGGCAACAAAGGCACAGACAGCAGGAATGTTCAGGCAGGTGCGGGCACGGAGCGGGTTTTAGCGGTGAAGCGACTTAACAGCAGATACACCGCCGGTGTGCTGTAGAGCGTAAACAGCTGGCTCAGCAATAAACCGCCAACGATGCTGATCCCGAGCGGTTGCCGCAGTTCGGACCCTTCGCCCATGCCGAGTAATAACGGCACAGCACCCAGCATCGCCGCGCAGTTGGTCATCAGAATTGGCCTCAGGCGCTGCTGGCCGGCCAGCACTATGGCTTCAAGCGGTGACAGCCCCTGCTGGCGTTCAGCCGCTAAGGCAAAATCGACCAGCAGAATGGCGTTTTTCATCACGATACCAATCAGCAGGAACAACCCCAGCTGGGCAATTAAATTCAGCGGCGTATTGGTAAAATACAGCGCCAGCAAAGCGCCGAGCGCGGTACAGGGCAAAGTCGATAAAATCACCAGCGGCTGCAAGGTACTTTCATACAAGATACCGAGCAGCAAATACACCGCCAATACCACGCCGATAAACAGCCACAGCTGGTCACCCTGGCTAAACACAGCGTTACGCTGATCTTCGCCATTAATGGCATAAATTGCCGTTGGCACCATCAGTTCAGCCAGCATCCGGTCCAGCGCTGCATCGGCTTGCTGCGCGCTGACGCCTTCGGCTAAGGCATAACCGATGCCCTGCGCGGCAAATTGATTATCACGCCGGATGCGGTCATTCGACAGGCCATACTGGTAACTGGCGATGGCACTTAACGGCACCCGCTCGCCGCGGCTGTTGATCAGCTGCAGCTGCTTCAGCACTTCCGGCTGCGCTGTGTAGCCTGGCAACAGTTCCATCACCACGCGGTACTGGTTCATTTCGTCATACAGCGTCGCGACCTGACGCTGCGAAAACGAGTTATTCAGTAAAGTGGCGACTGTACGCATATCGACACCAAGCCGCTGCGCCGCTTCGCGGTCAATGGTCAGCACAATTTGCTGCGTGTCTTCGCCGCCCGGCGTGTTCACATCCACCAGCTCCGGCAGTTCCTGCATCGCTTTGGCGATTTTCTTCGACCAGCTTTTCAGCAGTTTTAAATCGCCCGACATCAACAGCAGTTCATAATCAGAACTGGCAAATGGCGATGCCAGGCGAATGTCCTGATCCACACTTAAAAACATCATGCCACCCGGGATTTTCGGCGCGCCGGCGCGGATGCGGTTCACCACTTCCTGCGCCGAAATACCGCGCTCTTCCAGCGGTTTCAAGCGGATACGTAAAAACGAGTTACTGGTGCCCATCTGGCCACCACTTGCGCCTGTCACATCGGCAATGGCCGGATCTTTTAATAAATATTGGCGGTAAGCTTCGATTTTTGGCTGCATCAACTGATAAGAAAAACCATCGTCGCCACGGACAAAGCCATTGAGCTGGCCGGTATCCTGCTCCGGCAACATGCCGCCAGGCAGCGTGCGGAATAACCAGACCGACGCCGCAAACAGCGCCAGCAATAAAACACCTACGCCATAACGATAACGCAGCACCGCCCGCAAACTGCGCTGATAACCAGCCTGAAAGCGCAGGAAAAAACCATCTTGTTGTGTTTTGACGCCTTCGCGCACCATCAGCCGCGCTGACAAACCCGGCGTTAACGTCAGCGACACCAGCAAGGAAATCAGCATAGCGCCGACCAAGGTGATCGAGAATTCACGGAACAGCCGCTCGACTAATCCGCCCATAAACAGAATGGATAAAAACACCACCACCAGCGCCAGGTTCATCGCAATCAGCGTGACGCCAACTTCACTGGCGCCGCGCCGTGCCGCGCTGAGCGGCGACATGCCCTGCTCCAGGTGGCGTTTGATGTTTTCCACCACAACGATAGCATCATCGACCACCAGACCTGCCGCGACAATCAGCGCCATCACCGACAGGTTATTCAGCGAAAAACCAAAGGCATACATCACACAAAAAGCGCCAATTAACGACACCGGAATGGCCAAAGTTGGGATCAGCGCCACCCGGATACTGCGCAAAAACAGCAGCACCACGGCCACCACTAAACCAATAGATAACAGCAAACTGAACTGCGCTTCGTCTAAAGTCGCGCGGATCACCGGACTGCGGTCCATCACCACAGCTAATTTGGAATTCTCTGGAATGAGCGCTTCCAGCACCGGCATCTGCTGATAAATCGCATCGATAGTCGCAACGATATTGGCGCCGCTGCGCCGGCTGATTTGTAGGATCACCGCCGGTTTGTCGTTGTGAAAGCCAGCGCTGTAGCGGTTTTCTGTCGAATCACTGACAATCGCCACATCTTTTAGGCGAATAGCTGCCTGATTGACGTATTTAATCACTAAGTCGCCGTAATCATCGGCGTTACGCAATGTCTGACTCAGGTTGATTTGCCAGCGTAAATCGTCCTGTTCCAGCGTGCCGATGGGTAAATTCGAATTGACCGCGCTGATGGTGCTGCGTACTTCATCGAGTGCAATGCCATATTGGCTGAGCAGCGACGGATTCAGTTGCACCCGCACTGCCGGCAGCGAAGAACCTGTGACTTCCACTTCGCCAACGCCCTGAATCTGGGCGATTTTCTGCGCCAAAATTGTAGCGGCAGTGTCGTACAACGCCGATGCCGGCAGGCTGTCACTCGACAGCGCCAGCGCCATCACCGGCATTTGCGACGGGTTCATTTTGCGATATGTCGGATTACCCGGCATGCCGGCCGGCAATTGGCCGCGTACTGTGTTAATCGCCGCCTGCACTTCGCGCGCGGCTTCATCGACATTGCGGTCTAAATCAAACTCCAACCTGATCTGCGTCGAGCCCTGATTGCTGCTGGAACTTAACCGGCGCAGACCGGCGATAGTGCCAAGCTGACGCTCCAGCGGCGTGGCGACTGTCGCCGCCATCGCCTCCGGGCTTGCGCCCGGTAAACTGGCGGTCACTACCACCATCGGAAAATCCACCGCCGGCAGCGGCGATACCGGCAAAGCGCGGTAGCTTAAAAAGCCAAGCAGGACTATCGCCAGCGCCAATAAACTGCTGGCGATCGGACGTTGGATCAGCGCCAGACTCAGCTTCATACCGCCTCCGCAGCAACATTCGACTTGCGGCTCAGGTGCCGGTCAAACCATAAATACACCACAGGCGTGGTGAACAGCGTTAACACCTGACTGACCAGCAAACCACCGACCATCACTAATCCAAGCGGCTGACGCAGCTCAGCACCTGAACCTGTTGCAAGCAGCAGCGGAATAGCACCAAACAAAGCTGCCAAAGTCGTCATCAGAATTGGCCTGAAGCGCAGCAGCGCCGCTTCATAAATCGCCTGCTGTGGTGACAAACCTCGGCTACGCTGCGCCTCGAGCGCAAAGTCGACCATCATAATGCCGTTTTTCTTCACCAGGCCAATCAGCAGCACAATACCAATGACAGCAATCAGGTCCAAAGGCCGGTCGGTCAGCAGCAAAGCCGCCAGCGCGCCGACAGTCGCCGAAGGTAAAGTCGACAAAATCGTCACCGGGTGGATGAGGCTTTCGTACAACACGCCCAGCACTATGTACATGGTGACTACAGCGGCCAGGATCAGCCACAAGGTATTGCTTAAACTGGCACGGAAGGCATCAGCCGCGCCCTGGAAGGTCAGTTCCATCGACGCCGGCAGTTGCATCTGCTGCTGCACTTGTTCAATCGCCGCCACCGCATCGCCGAGTGAATAACCTTCGGCCAGGTTAAATGACAGCGTCACCGCCGGGAACTGGCCCTGATGGTTAATCAGCAGCCGCGCCGGTTTTTGCGTCACTGTGGCGACCGATGACAAAGGCACCGGGCTGCCGGATGCGGTATTGATAAAGAGTTTATCCAGTGCATCTAAACCCTGCGCCTGCTCCGGGTCGACTTCCAGAATGACGCGATATTGGTTGGCCTGCGTAAACAAAGTAGTGATTTGGCGCTGAGCAAAAGCACTTTGCAGCGCAGTGCCGATTTGACTGACGCTGATGCCCAGCCGCGCCGCCGCAGTGCGGTCGATATCGACATAAGCCTGCAGGCCATTTTCGGCTAAATCATCTGCCACATCAGCGAGTTCTGGCCGGGCTTTCAGTGCGCTCATCAAATCCGGCAACCACTGCGCCAGCACTTCGCTGTCGGGCGATGTCAGCGTGAACTGATATTGGGTGCGGCTGATTTTGTCTTCGATACTGAGTTCCTGCACACTCTGGAACCAGGCGGTAATGCCAGGCACCTGCGCCGCTTTTTGCCGCAGCCGATCAATCACTTCAAGCGCATGTTCGTCGCGCTCGCTATGTGATTTCAGGTTCAGTTGAATACGGCCGGCATTGAGGCTGACATTGCTGCCGTCCACGCCGATAAAACTACTCAGGCTTGCCACGGCAGGGTCATCCTGCAATGCCGCGGCCAGCTGCTGTTGCCGCTCGGTCATCGCCGCAAAAGAAATATCCTGCGGCGCTTCGGTGACTATCTGGATCACGCCGCTGTCCTGCACCGGGAAAAAGCCTTTGGGTACCGCGAGATAAAGCACTGCGGTTAACGCCACACTGCCCAGCATCGCCAGCATCCCCAGGCGCTGATGCGCTAAAACCCATTGCAGCATCTCGCCATAACGACGGATCACCCGCGCCATAAAACCTGTGCCATCTTCATGCGGCGGTAAGGTTTTCAGCAGGTGTGCACACAGCATTGGCGTCAGCGTTAACGACACCAGCAAGGAGATTAAAATCGCCACCGCCAGCGTCACGGCAAATTCAAAGAATAACCGGCCGACCACATCGGCCATAAACAGCAGCGGAATTAACACGGCAATTAAGGAAAAGGTTAACGAAATCAGCGTAAAACCAATCTCTTTGGCGCCGTTTTTCGCCGCATCCAGCGCCGACGCGCCCTGCTCGCGATGGCGGGCAATATTTTCCAGCATCACGATGGCATCGTCGACGACAAAACCGGTCGCGATCACCAGCGCCATCAGCGTCAGGTTATTGATGGAAAATTCCAGCAGATACATCACAGCAAAAGTACCGATGATCGACAGCGGCACCGCCAGCGACGGAATGATAGTGGCCGGAATAGTGCGTAAAAACACAAAAGTCACGGCAATCACCAGCGCAATAGCAAACAGCAGCTCGTGTTGCACGTCGCGCACTGCGGCGCGGATGGATTCAGTACGGTCGCTGAGGATCGACACATCCAGCTCAGCCGGCAGCGTGGCGGTCAGCTGCGGCAATAACTCTCGCACCCGGTCTGTCACTTCGATGACGTTGGCGCCGGGCTGACGCTGAATATTAATAAGCACCGCCGCGCTTTGATTGGCCCAGGCCGCCAGAAAACGGTCTTCGGCGCCTTGTTCGATTTTGGCGACATCACCAAGGCGCACCGGCGCATCGCCTTTAAAGGCAACAATCAGCGCTTCATATTCCGCCGTGGAACTTAACTGGTCGTTGACTTCCAGCATGGTGGAGCGAAATGGGCCGTCAAAATTACCTTTTGGCTGATTGGTATTGGCGGCAACAATAGCGCTGCGCAGGCTGTCCATCGTCAGACCCAAACCGGCTAAAGCGGACGGGTTGGCTTTGACCCGAATGGCCGGGCGCTGACCGCCAGCCAGGCTCACCATGCCGACGCCATTGACCTGAGCCAGCTTCTGCGCCATCCGTGTATCCACCAAATCATAGACTTGCGGCAAGGCCATCGCTTTGGCGCTGACCGCCAGCGTCAGAATAGGCGCATCGGCCGGATTAACCTTGCGGTACACCGGCGGAATTGGCATGTCGTTAGGCAATAAAGAACTGGCAGTATTAATGGCGGCCTGCACTTCCTGCTCAGCCACGCCCATATCGACAACAAGAGCGAACTGCAGCGTCAGCACGGAAGCGCCGCCACTGCTGGACGACGACATCTGTTTCAGACCGGGAATTTGCCCCAGGCGACGTTCCAGCGGCGCGGTGACAGTGCGCGCCATCACGTCTGGGCTTGCACCCGGATAAAAGCTGAACACCTGAATAATCGGGTAATCCACCTGCGGCAGCGCCGCCACCGGCAATTGCCGCCAGCCAAGAATACCGGCGATCAGCAGCGCCAGCATCAACAAGGAGGTGGCAACCGGGCGCAGAATAAAAGGTTTGGACAGTTGCATGGGTTATTCCTGCTGGCTGCTTTGTACCAATTCTACGTCGCGGCCCGGTCTTAACCGGTCGAGGCCCTCCATCACAATCTGGTCGCCGCCTTTGAGGCCACTGCGCACTTCAACACGGCCATTGTCGACCACACCCAGCTCGAGCATTTTCAGCTGAGCTTTTTTGTTTTCAATCACATAGATAAAAGTGCCTTCAGCACCATATTGCACGGCGTCTTGCGGAATAGTCACAGCGCCGGGCCTTGAAGCGATATTCAGCCGCACATTCACAAACTGATTCGGGAACAGCTGATCGTCGCTATTGGCAAACTGCGCTTTGAGCTTCAGCGTACCGGTCGCCGGGTCAATCTGGTTGTCCAGCGTGGTCAGTTCGCCGGTGGCCAGTAACTGTTTGTCGTTACGGTCCCAGGCTTCAACCACCAGTTTTTGCTGTTGTTTTTGTTGGTCCTGCACGGCCAGACGCAGGCTTTGCAACTGCGTTTCTGGAATGCTGAACACCACATAAATCGGAGCACTTTGCGTGATGCTGACTAAGCCTTCCGCGCTGTTGGCCTGCACCAGATTACCGGCGTCGACTTTACGTAAACCGGTTTTGCCACTAATTGGCGCCACTATGCGGGTGTAAGATAATTCAAGTTTGGCGGCGTCGATTTGCGCCTGATTGGACTTCAGCGAACCTTTCAGCTGATTCACCAAGGCCTGCTGCGTGTTGTACTGCTGACGGGAAATCGAGTTCTGCGTTTTCAGTTTTTCATAGAGTGCGAGGTCTAGTTCGGCGTTTTTCAGCTGCGCCACGTTTTGCTGCAGCTGACCTTCGGCCTGTGCCAGTTTGACCTGGTAAGGGGCAGGGTCAATTTCCGCCAGCAGCTGGCCGGCTTCAACTTTTTGGCCTTCGGTAAAATGCAGCGCCAGCAAGGGGCCACTGACCCGTGGTTGCACCAGCACTGTGTTTAACGCAGTCGCAGTACCGATAGTTTTAAACTGGACTTTTAAATCAGTGGTTTCAGCGCTGATCACCCGCACCGGCACCGGCGCATTCCATGGGTTGGCTCCTGCACCACCTGGGCCACCAGCGCGACGTGGGCCAGCGCCTGGTCTTTGCCCTGCCTGCGGGGCGCCCGCTTGTTGACCACCGGCTTGCGGACCACCAGGTCTTTGACCGGCCTGGGCCCCTGCGGCTTGCGCTGCCCCGGCTGGTGCTGCTTCATCCTGTTGCTGCCACAGATAACCACCCATCCCGGCGGCTGCCAGCAACACCGCCCCTGAAACCAACCATTTTAATTGCATCTTTCCCTTTCCAACTATTTTGTGTCAGAGCACAAAACCCGCCTGTAAGGCTTGCTGTCGCTCTGCCGCGTTTAATGTGATGGTCCCTTGCTGTTGGGCCCGCGCCAGATGCAGACAGTTGCTGATCTGGGCACCTACCCCTTCAGATTGCCAGCTGTGCTGATTCAGCACCGCGGCAATGACCCAATTTTCAAAACCCCATAACGTCAGTAAAAACGCCGACACCGCCAGATAACTGGAGCGGCCGGCCGGATTGCGTTCACTGAGTTCTGCATCGCCCGCCGCGCGGCCATTTTGCAGCAACACCAGCTTGCCAAAACCACTAAGCAGTGCCGCAATAAACACCTGGTCCTGCAGCATCCGGCTAAAACCTGAACTGCGGGCATAACTGCGCGCCTGCCCGGCTTGCATCAAAATCTGATCCAGCAACTGCTGGCGTTCGGCCTGCTGATCTTCCGGCACTTTGCCGCCTTTCATCGCCAGCACCACCACCAGGCTGCGCAGGCTCTGATAACCCAACCGGCTGATCGCCACTTCCAGATTCCAGGTTTCGCTGACAAACCCCATATAAGGCGAATTCACTAACTGGAATAACCGGGATACGACCAGCGGATCTGTGCTGATCAAACCGGCTACCGCAGCTGCACTGACGTTGGCCTCAGACAATAACTTGTCAAGCTCAGTCAACAACGACGGCAACTGCGGAAAGTCATACAGACCGCCGACCAGACGGCGTTCCTGCTCACCGAGCGGCAATTCCGACAACCGCGTCGCATTGGCAAACAACTGCTGCAAATGTTCGGTATTGAGCTCAGTGCCGATAAAACTGTGAAAATGACTTAAATGGCCGAGCACCACATCGTCATGCTGCGGGTCGGTTAAAATCACCCGCAGCGCCAAGGGCGCCTGAAAACACACCAGTCGTTTATCTTCCAGACTGCTGGTGATACTGAGGCCATCAAAAATCAGTAAATCAATCTGGCTGTCGAGTCTGGGCGCCTGCAGATAACTGCCGACCGTAGGGAAAAACCGGCACTGCCACAAATGGGCTTTTTCCAGACATAAGTGCCGCACCAGGCTTTGTAACGACGGATTGATGCCAACAACAACTACTTGAAACATTTGATGATTCTCTCCATAGCAGTCACGGCGGCTGCACTGTAGCAGCAGCCTCGCCGTGTTCGTAGTGAATTTACAAAACCTTTGCATGGCGATACGCCGGCTTCATTAGCATAGTCAGTCTGGGCTGCACCAGAGGCGATGCCGGCAGACTCGACAGGCGGAGCGGCAAATGGGCTGTCTGCCGGGTTTATTTCATGACTGACGCGATTCAGGGCACCAGCTGCAGTGCTAAAGCCAGCAACACTGCGCTGCCAAGCGCCAGCTGTGCCAGTAATTGACGCCAGCGTTGTTGCCGCGCCAACCACCAGCCAAAAATCAGTACCGGCACAAAAGTCAGCGCAATGACCAGACGCCAGGGCTGACTGTCCGGCGGCAAGCCCAGCCAGAGTTCGGCGCTTTGCCGCTCCAGCGTCTGCCACAAAGACCACACCAATCCGCCCCAGAGGGCCAGGCTCAGCAACACGGATGCGCCGCTGAGTAACCCGGTGCGGCAGACCGGCTGCGGCCTGCCACTCAGCCAAAACCACAGCCCGGCCAACACAGGCCAGACAACACCGAGCAGCGCACTGAGCAGCAAGCTCAGCACCAAAGCCAACAGCAGCGCAGATGGCTGCGCCTGTTGCAGCGACGCCAGCGCAGACGCGACTGTCGGGTTCGGCTCGAGCGCGGTGACCAGATATGGCTTTGCAACTTCAGCTAAACAACCGGGCGGCCCAAAACGTTCTGGCGCGCGGATAAAATCACCGACCATTTTACGCAGGCAAGGCGCTGCACCGCGCACGCCATGTAAAGCGCCGGACACTGCTACCAGCTGGCTGTGTGGCCCCAGCCACTGCGACAGCACCAGGCTGTCCGGCTGAAATACATCCAGCCCTCCGGCCAGCAGCAACACCGACGTTCTGACCCTGGCAGTTTCCGGCACCTGCGGGACCTGCACCGGTCCGGGCTCAGCCCCGGTTGCGACGCCAAACGACGCACAAACCCCTTCCGGCAGACCAAAAACCTGCTCCAGACTATCTGCCCGCCCCTGCTGGTAATAACGTTGCCGATCAGCACACTCAGTCGCCATCGCTGCAGCAAATTGAATGGGCGACTGCTGCAGCATGGCTTCAGCCCAGGGCTTCAATAGCGCGGTATTACGCTGACTCACCGCCTCCAGCCACAGCAGCAACAAGGACAGCGGCTGCTCCGCTGTCGCCGCCGCCATCACGGCCAGCCGCAATTTATCCGGCGTCAGCAGCAGCGTGCCAGCACCATTTTCCAGTTGCAGCGGGCGCTGAGTTAATTCAGTGATAGCGCGGTTAAACAGTTCCGGAATGGCGCCGAAGCGCGACGCGCAGCCGTTTTGTTGCTGACACAGCAGATCCAGCTGGCGCAGCCATTGGTCTTGTTGCAATTTAAACGAAGTCAGCAGTTCGTCCGGCGGATAGACCGAATCCAGCGTGACAGACTCCAGCGCCTGTGGCGCTACCGCCAGATACTGCAGCGCAACCACAGTGCCGTAAGACACTGAATATAAATGCCATTTCTCGATATTCAGCTGTTCACGCAGCAGTTCCAAATCCTGTACTGTCTGCACTGTGCCAAAATCGGCCGGGCTGTAGCCCTGCGCCAGCATCTGTTGCTGGCATTGCAGCAGCGCCGCGCGCCTTTGCTGTACCAAGCTGCTGTCGTCCGGGCTTGCTGCCAGTGCTTTGGTTAATTCTGCCGCGAGCTTGGGGCAAAACAACGGCGTGCTGCGGCCGGAGCCACGCATATCGATGGCGATGAGCTCATGGCCCGGCGCGAAATCGCCTTCGGATAAGCCGGTGAAACGGGTCATTTCCCCGCCAGGGCCGCCATGTAAAAACAGCACAGGCGCAGCGCCGGCTTTGGGTTCTGTCGCGGCTTTGCGCACCACCGCCAGCTGAAACGGGCTGCCATCCGGGCTTTGCACTTTCAGCATGCCGCATTGCAGCCGCGCCGCCACGTCGGCTGAGGCCACGGGCAAATCACAAGGCTGAGCCTGATAAGCTGGTATCGGCTCTTTTGCTGTGGTTGCTGCATCGACTTCTGCCACAGCGCTTGTCGCCACACTCAACAATAACCCGCTCAGCACAGTCAAAAACATCAGTCTGATCATGCAGTTTTATCCTTTTTTTCAGGCATGTACCGAGCCTATACCACAGCGCTTCGCCTTGCCAGTAGCGCCTGTGCGGCCATCGCTGCCGGGCTGGCCACTAATAACAGCCCGGCTCGCGCGGGCAACTGTTGCCGCGGCTGCAAATCAGCTGCGCCGGTTTGTCGAGCGAGCGTGCCACCCAGTTGATATTCAGAATGTTACTAATGGTGGTCAGCGTCGAACGGATAGCCGCCGGCACCGCGACTTTGCCGCCGCCTTTGACGCAGAGTTGTTTCATTTCCTGCGCCAGACTATCCGCGTCTATGCCCTGCGCACTGATGGCCGGGTTTAAATCCACCCCGGCGCACAACACGTGCGGGTTGCCGGCCAAATCCATCACCTTAGTCGATTCACAGCAATAAATCCGTGGCTGCCCCTGCACGTCCAGCAACGACAACTGTGCCGAATGCTGCTGCGTCGCCGCTTCAAACATCCGGAACACTGCCCAGTGCTGGCAAGGGTCTTCCACCTGACGCATATTGCCCCAGGGCAGCGGAATACCATTACCGCGATACACGGCTTTGAGTTTACCCGGCGTATAGGCATCAAAATAATGCCAATGCTGATACGGCGACACCGCCGTCATCCGCCGCATCGCTACAGAAGCTGAGACGCCGGCGGCCTGATGCGTACTGATCTCATAGCCGTGCCGGTCCAGTAACTGGCGAAATGGCAGCTTGGGACACAGCAACGCGCCGGCAAAAAAACTCGATTCAAAATCCCGCCAGGCGTGCAGAATATCCTGCGGCGCCAGATTGGCATTGCCGTCCGATGCTTCATGCGCGCCGCCGACCCGCATACTGCTTTTGACACCGTCTTTATTGTGCAGCACGGCATGGCCGATATGCACCGCCAGCTCGTATTTCAGCCGGGTCGGGTGTTGTTCCAGAATGCGGTTTAAATACAAAGTGCCGGGCGGCAGGAAATACGACGTCTGCACATTTTTACTGCGCACGCCGAGTTCGTCGAGTAATTCGGTCGGCACTTCAATAAACCAGCGCACCTGCAGGCCGACTTTTTTCGCGATTTGCAGCAATTCTTCGGCACTCAGCGGCATGCGCTTCTGGCCAATTTCTTCGGCCGCCCGCTCCAGTTCCGGGAAATGGTTCTGATGATGTTCCTGATGGGCACGGATCAGCAGCTGGGCAAACTGGCGGCCGCCGGTACCGGTTTGTGACAACAGTTCCGGAATAGCGATTTGCAGAATGTCCGGCGCAAACAAAAAGCCCGGTTCCAGCGCCATGCCGGAGATCCCACCGCGACTGCCTTTAGCCGGCGTCAGATCATGGCCGGCATCGATGCCGTCTAAAAACCAGTCTGGTGATTTTTGAAAAACTTCCGCGATCACCGCCAGCATCTCAGGCGACGGCACCCTTTTGCCGGTTTCAATCATCGACAAATAGGACACCGACGGCGCGTACTCCGCATTGATGCGAATACAGCGCGTAGATAGGTCGTCCATAGTTAAGTTATTGCGTTTTCTCAGGTTTCTGATTTTAGTCCCGAGAAAGTGTGACTGGCGTAACAGGCTTTTGGCATTAGTCATTTTGTAAAATTCACACTGTGAAGTTTTAATTGTGAAATTTCGCTCAAAAACAACATAGACTGTTTTACAGGCAATCACAACAGCCGCCATGCCCGCCACCCTACCGGGCCCAACAGATAAAGAGTGAGCGAGGATAGAACCATGACCATGACCGCACTGCACATTGAAACCGACCCGATGATCCAGCAACAGCTGCAACAACTGACGGCGCTGAATGACGCGCACCACCGTCAGGTGCTGGATTACTCCAAAGCCATGCTGGATAAACTGTTTCCACTGGAACATGGCTCGCATCAGCAGGTGAAAAGCTATGTGGTCTATTACCAGCACCTGCTGGCATTTTTTGCCGATGGTCAAAGCACAGGCCTGAAAAATCCGGCGCAGTTTGTCGCGCTGTGCGGCAGTAAAGAACAACCACAAACTTTATTATTCAACGACGGCAACCGCCATCTGGAAATCAGCCTGTGTCGCCATAGCGAGCGCGGCAGTGCGGATTGCGCTGGAATCGAAGATATTCAGCTGCAGCTGGCCGGCGATGAGTGGTTTTCCTTAGTACGCGGCACAGTGGTCACCACACAGAAACAATGTCGCAGTGGCGCCAGCTACACCCACAAAGCCGGTGGCGACTACCGGTTGAAATAACCACCAGGGAGTCACACACTGGGGTCAGGTCTTGAACCGTGCGCTTTGGCGCACGGTTCAAGACCTGACCCCAGATTTTTGCGTTGGTGCACGATTCAAGACCTGACCCCCATGAATTTTTTACCGCGGCATCACTCTGAGGTAAACTATGGCGGTTTTTTCACCGACCAAGTCGCTGAAGCCTGAAACACATGCGGTGTTTCAATTCGCGTAACGCTGCCTGTGGAGCTTAATCATCTTGATCCTGCGTCTGTTTCTGTTGTTGACCGCCGTGCTGCTTTGGCTATTCTGGCCTGCCGTAACACCGGTCAAAGCGCCATCGCACGGCACAACCGCCAGCTGCGATCAGCTGATCAGCTGGCGTCTGGAATCGATAGACCCGGCATTTGGCCTCAGCACCGCCGAAGCGCTGCCGCTGATCAGCGACGCCGCCGCGCAATGGAATCAGGCACTTGGTAAAGAAGTGCTGCGCTATGACCCTCAACAAGGCTTTCCTATCCGCTTTATTTTTGACGCCCGCCAGCAACAACAGCTAGAACAACTGCTGCTGGAGCGTAATCTGCACCGTTATGACAACCGCATTGAAGACCAACAACAGGATTTCGAGCAGCAACTGGCTGAATTTCAGAAAATTAAAGATGATTTTGCTGAAAAAGACCGCCAGCTGGCCGCCGATATCCAGGCGTTTAACCAAAAAGCCCAGCAAGCCGACCCCGGCGCCGCCGCTTTGCTTGGCAAAGAGCAGGCTGAGTTACTGAGCCGGCAAAAAGAACATGCGCTGGAAGCCGAACAACTCGATGCGCTGACGGAGAAATTGCAGGACCGCCAGCAGCAACTGAATAACACCATCGCCGACCGCAATGCGTTGATTCCGGCGCAGCAGTCCACAGGCCTTGCCGAAGTCGGTTTACTGGAGCAACGTGGCAACAACCGCACTATGACCATTTTTGCCTACAAAGATGCGCATCACTTAACTTTGACCTTGCTGCACGAATTTGGCCACGCGCTGGGTATTGGGCATTTAAGCGAAGCCGGCAGTATCATGCATACGCAGCTCAACAGTGCACAGCAACAACTGACGAACGCCGATATCAGCGCCTGGCGCCAGCAATGTGAGGGCGGCTAAAAAAAATTCTGTGAATACCTGGCTGATTTTCGGCCTGACATCCGCTTGGAAAACACCTGTGCATTTCTGCAGCACCCATCTAAATAACCCTGAAAAAAACCGGGTTTTACCCAGAGATAACAGCGATTAAACCACTGCGTACTGAGCTTTTATCTCTTGAAAGGCATAAATAGCAGTTAAAGAATAAATACCGTTTTTATTCAATAGATTAAAACAATTCACTCTGCACTCATCAGCGAAAACCGCTGCACATTCGCAGCGACTTGTCATCTTTTTGCCCAAATTTGCCGATTTTGTTTTGCCCTGAGACAAAGTCGACTTTACAATAGTTTTATCCCTAACCAATCGCATCCCTCTGATGCGGCCGGGTGACAAGGGCTGCCGCTTCCTGCGGCGCTCTTTGGTTGACCCTGAAGCCTGCCCGTTCGGGCGTCTTCCGGAAAGACGTTTTCAATTCAACCTAACACAGGACTTTGAGCCATTATGTTACTTTGGTTTGTTATCGCCTATTGGGTCATCTCAGTTGCTATCGGTTTATGGGCAGCTATGCGCGTGAAAAGCGCAGCTGACTTCGCTGTAGCTGGCCGCCATTTGCCATTTTATATGGTGACGGCAACTGTATTCGCCACCTGGTTCGGCTCTGAAGCTGTACTGGGCATTCCGGCCACTTTTATCGACGGGAATTTACGCGACATAGTCGCAGATCCGTTCGGTGCCGCTTTGTGTCTGATTTTGGTTGGTATTTTCTTTGCCGCCCCGCTGTATCGGATGAAGTTACTGACCATCGGTGACTTTTATAAACGCCGTTATGGCCGCGTCGCCGAAGTGCTGACCTCGCTCGCCATCGTCGTGTCTTACCTCGGCTGGGTCGGCGCGCAAATCGTCGCGCTAGGCCTGGTGTTTAACGTGGTCTCCGGCGATCTAATCAGCCAGGAAATGGGCATGTGGATTGGTGCAGTCACTATCCTGATTTATACCTTTTTCGGCGGTATGTGGGCTGTGGCGATCACTGACCTGGTGCAGATGATCGTTATCGTCGGCGGCTTATTGTTTATCAGCGGCGAAGTGGCAGAAATGGCCGGCGGTGTGTCGACTGTGGTCAACCACGCGGCTGCAGCCGGTAAATTTGAATTCTGGCCGGAGATGGACGCGAAAGAACTGATCGCCTTTATTGCCGCCGCCTGTACCATGATGCTTGGATCTATGCCGCAGCAGGACGTATTCCAGCGCGTGCAGTCGGCCAAATCAGAACGCATCGCGGTGTGGGGCTCCATCCTCGGTGGTTCTTTATATCTGCTGTTTGCCTTTATTCCACTGTTTATCGGTTATGCCGCGGTTATGCTGGTACCGGATATGGTCAACAAACAGATGGCAAACGACAGCCAGCTTGTTCTGCCACACTTTGTCATGACGCATATGCCGTTTGTGGCTCAGGTGCTGTTCTTTGGTGCGCTGTTATCGGCGATTAAAGGCTGTGCTTCGGCGACTTTGCTGGCGCCTTCAGTGTCATTTTCCGAGAACATTTTAAAGCCAATGTTACCGCCGATGACCGACCGCCAGTTCCTGAAAATGATGCGGATGGTCACACTGGTGTTCACCTGTCTGGTGATGGCGTATGCGCTCAATACCGAAGCAACGATTTTCGGCATGGTCGAAAGTGCCTATCAGGTCACACTGGTAACAGCTTTTGTACCACTGGCCTTTGGTGTGTACTGGCGTAAAGCCACCAATCAAGGGGCGCTGACATCGATTTTTGCCGGTTTTCTGGTATGGCAAGGCGTAATGTGGCTGGGCCCGGAAGACCCGTTTATTCCGGCACAATTCGCTGGTTTACTGGCGAGTCTGGCCGGTATGATCATCGGCTCGCTGCTGCCGCAATACTTCGAGCATGACCACGAAGTCCACGACCAGCTGCATCGCGGCGAACACGCCCACGAAGCACTGGCCAAAGCGGATTAAGCTGAATTGCAGCACAAAAAAGGACGGCAAACGCCTAATGCCGATCGGTCAAGAGGCTTAACCGATCGGCATTACGGCAAACGCCGTCCTTTTTTATTAGCTGCGCTGCAAAGCCTGCGTTATTGTTGTCCCGCCGCTCTTCCTGGTTCTTTTTTAAACAACAGGACGAGAAAATAAATGACGCTAAAGATTGGGATCAGCGATAAAACAGCGCCCAGTAAGCCTGCAACCGCAGGGTTGTGCATTTTACGCCGGGCGACGTAATAGCATAGTACGCCCATGATAAGCGCGAAAATGATAATAAACTGACCGTATAATGTGGCATCAATATTCAAATGAACGATCCTTGTGGTTTAGTGCACCCAATGCAGCTATATGTAAAAAACAGCTGGCAGGTTTTTTACTTTATAATTTTCCTGAAATAATTATTAAGGGAAATAGAAGAATGTCTTGTCTCAAGCGTTTTCCCAGAATTCTGAGCAGAACTCTGGCCAAAATACAACCTTTCACCGTCAATGTATATTAAAGTGTAATCCAGAGTGAGTTCCCGACCGCCTGATTTATAAATAAAAATTTCATTCAGGGCATTTGCATCAATACTCTCTTCACTTATCACTTTACCTCTGATATCAAATCTCGATACATCCAGAGCATCAAACATCATTGAATTACATTCCGTATCATTTGGATGAAAATATTCTGTTCGATAAGTGGCTTCAAGTGAAGAATCTATACTTAGCTTAATCTTGACGTTCCATGCATCCTTTAAATCATCACTCAGAAATTTATTGTAAACAGAGCATCCTTTTTCCCAAGATGTATTGGATAATTTTGCCTGAAATTCGTTTGTTAACGTTTCGTTATCCGAATTTCCTTCAGAACCACCACAAGAAGACAAGACGATGGCTGACAAGACTATAGCTATCCGTAAATTTTTCATTTTTACTCCATACTTAACGCAAATATTTGGGTCGACTGAAGCTCAGCGTAAGCCCTCTCAGCCACGTTCGTGGCGATAACCGCGCTTTGTGAAGTGACATTTAACTATTAAATACGTTCGAAATCGACCGGCGCAGAACAGTAGTGTATCAAACCACAAGCCCTGTTATCTGACGACTTGCCAGCCGATGTTATTCTTGAAATTCACACGGGATTTCCTTTTTGAATAGCGCAATGGCTCGCTCTACAAGATCAAGATTGTTGATTTGCAGGCAAAACTGATCCACTGTTTGCATCGAATTTTGATCCGCTTTACTCAGCCATTATGGGCATGAGATTTGGGTTTTCTCAAGCATCACCTCCTCGCTGTTTTAGCCTTTCTGCTTGATTCTTTAAACC
>SSFI01000035.1 GCA_008015325.1 Rheinheimera sp. | reverse complement strand
GTGTCATTGGGTGCCACATGACGTTTTTCGCCGAAGCCTTCAGTGCGGATCACTTTTTCATCAATCCCGGCGCTGACTAAAAAGGCTTTTAACGCTTTGGCTCTTTTGCGGGATAACTCGTCGTTAATCCAGCGCCCGCCGTAGCTGTCGGTATAAGTATCAATTTCAACGGCAGCAATGGCTTTATCGTGCTGCAGATATTCGGCAATTTGCTGTAAACGTGCTTCAGATTCTCGTGTCAGCGCATCGCTGTTGCTTTGGTAATTCAACACTGTCAGTGCAATGTCGTCAAAGGTAAAACGTAACAAGCCGGCCATGCAGGCACTGAATTGCTGATAAGGCATGCCAAAATGGATTGGATTAAGCTGAGCGGCGATTTTGTCATAAGGACTATGCCAGTCGTCGAAATAAAAAGTCGGACTGAAGCCCTGCTCCAGTTCGGTCAACATGACCCAGGCCTGCTGTTTCGGTAAGTCGCCGTCAAACTGTTTTAACAACTTCATATCCGCCAGCGCTTTGGCTTGTTCACCAGCCCGCCAGCTCGGCGGCACCGATAACACCTCAGCAAGGCTGTAGCCATCTGGCTGCCGCTGCATTTTCAGCTGAAACAACAGGTTGGATTCTTTGCTGGCAGTGCTGACAAAACGGGCTTCACCAAATTGCGGAATCGCATGGACCAATTCACAACGCAGTGCTGTAGCAGTTTTCACCGACCAGACGGAATTATCCAGGGTGGCAGCATATTGCCGCACTTGTTGCCGCATTTCTTGCCGGCTCATTGCCGCTGCACTGACGCTGTTCAGTAACAGCACACAGCATAGAGCACCTAGTTTTATGGCTGTTTTCATCATTCAATGACCAATTAACTGCTGAGATTCAAGCACTTCGCCTGCAAAGGTGTTGATGTCGTTTGCCTGTGTTTCACAGTAAACCGCGTACCACAGCACCTTATCTGTCAAAACAATTAGCAAAGCTTATGCCGACGGCAAGACGAGTGGCATTTTTTTTGGCATACTGCGGCTCTTTTTTCTGACTGAATGCGGTTCATGAGCCAGACTACCACTTTATTCGCCCAACGTTTTCGCGGTTATTACCCGGTCGTGATCGACGTCGAAACAGCCGGTTTTAATGCGCAGACCGATGCCTTGTTAGAAATCGCCGCCTGCACGCTGAAAATGGACGAGCAAGGCTTTCTGAGCATTGACCAGACAGTGCATTTCCATGTGGAGCCGTTTGAAGGCGCCGTGCTCAATCCAAGCTCACTGGCGTTTAATGGTATAGACCCCTACAACCCGCTGCGGGGCGCGGTGCATGAACGGGAAGCGCTGACCGAAATGTTTAAAGTGGTGCGTAAAGGCCAGAAAGACGCCGGCTGTCAGCGCGCCGTGCTGGTCGCACACAATGCCGCTTTTGACCAGGGTTTTGTCAACGCAGCGGTCGAGCGCAATAACATCAAACGTTCACCCTTCCATGCCTTTGTGTCTTTTGATACTACCACGCTGGCCGCATTGGCGCTGGGTCAAACCGTGCTTGCCAAAGCCTGTCAGGCTGCCGGTATTCCGTTTGATGGTAAAGAGGCACACAGCGCCCTTTATGATACCGAACGGACAGCGGAGTTGTTTTGCCATATCGTCAACCGCTGGCAGACGCTTGGCGGTTGGCCGCCGCCGTTTCTGGATACCGACACTGAAGCGCAGGACGCTGACACCGAATAACCCCAGAAACAACAAAACCGCCGCGGCGGTTTTGTTTTATCAGTGTTGAAAATTATTCAGCACTGTCGTCTTTTTTGTATTTGGCTGCTGTTTCTTTGATCAGCGGTTGTAATTCACCGCGCTGAAACATCTCCAGCATAATGTCACAACCACCTATCAGTTCACCTTCTACCCACAATTGCGGAAAAGTTGGCCAGTTGGCGTACGCTGGCAATTCGGCGCGGATATCCGGGTTTTGCAGAATATCTACAAAGGCAAACGGCTCGCCACAAGCGATCAGCGCTTGTGAAGCCTGCGCTGAAAAACCACAGCTGGGCAGTTTTGGCGAACCTTTCATGTAAATGATGATTGGGTTATCCGCCAGTTGTTGTTTGATTTTGTCGATAGTTTCCATCAGGACCTCTGCAGGAGCGCTAAAAAATTTGCCACATTTTACCAAAGGAATTGTCTGTCGCCACTTGAGATCTGCCGATTTGCCCCAAAAACCTGAGCTGCAGAACAAAACCTCAACGCGAGGCTGACCATCGGGTATTTGTGCAGACAATCCGCTGGTAAAACTTGAGTAATTTACTCGGGTTTTGTAGTCTACGCGATGCAGAACCACTAAACAACGCCGATGGAGAAATAGAATGGCTTTTGAATTACCAGCATTACCATATGCTAAAGACGCTTTAGCACCACACATTTCCGCTGAGACTCTGGAATTCCACCATGGCAAGCACCACAACGCTTACGTGGTCAAACTGAACTCTTTGATTGAAGGCACTGCGTTTGCAGGCAAATCACTGGAAGACATCATCAAAACTTCAGAAGGCCCGGTGTTCAACAATGCGGCGCAAATCTGGAACCACACTTTCTACTGGCACTGCCTGTCACCACAAGGTGGCGGTGAACCAACTGGCGCATTGGCCGACGCTATCAATGCCAAATGGGGTTCATTCGCAGCATTCCAGACTGCGTTTAACGACAAAGCAGTCAACAACTTCGGTTCAAGCTGGACCTGGCTGGTGAAAAAAGCTGACGGTACTCTGGATATCGTCAACACATCAAACGCCGGCACGCCGCTGACTGACAGCAGCGTCACAGCTCTGCTGACCGTCGACCTGTGGGAACACGCTTATTACATCGACTTCCGCAATGCCCGCCCAACTTACCTGAACGCTTTCTGGGCTCTGGTTAACTGGGAATTCGCCAGCGCGAACTTCGCCAAGTAACGATTCCTTGCCAGTTACTGAAAACCCGGTTTTTGCCGGGTTTTTCTTTTCCGTCTGCCCCGCCCAATTGTCCGTATTGCTGAACTACGCTTAGCGCAGCGAATCAGACAGGCCAATGCATCTCGTCGAAAATTGCTGAAAATTCTTGTAATTAGAGCGGCGAGTTCATTTTTTCCTGTCTAACCTTTAATTGCGACCCGTTTTTTATGAGTTTGTTTGTGGAGGTGCATGATGGGCATTTTTGAGCACTACAAGTCTCGTTACGAAGCAGCACGCGAAGAGGAGTACAGCATTTCGGAGTTTCTCCAGCTGTGCAAAAACGACAAAAGTTGTTACGCCAGCGCGGCAGAGCGGTTGCTGATGGCGATAGGCCAGCCGGAACTGACCGATACCGCGCAGGACCCAAAACTCAGCCGGTTATTTTCCAACCGTGTCATCGCCCGTTATCCGGCGTTTTCCGAGTTCTACGGCATGGAAGACGCGGTTGAGCAAATCGTCTCTTACCTGAAACATTCGGCACAGGGCCTTGAAGAGCGCAAACAAATTCTGTATTTGCTAGGCCCGGTCGGCGGTGGCAAATCATCACTGGCCGAGAAACTCAAATCCTTAATGCAACAAGTACCGATTTATTACCTCAAAGACTCGCCGGTGTACGATCACCCGCTGTGCCTGTTTGACCTCAATGAAGACGGCAACATCCTGCAACAGGAATACGGCATTCCGAAACGCTACCTGAAAACCATTATGTCGCCCTGGGCCAGTAAACGCCTGCACGAATTTAACGGCGATATCAGCCAGTTCCGTGTGGTGAAAAAGTATCCGTCCATTCTCGATCAGGTGGCCATCGCTAAAACCGAACCTGGTGATGAAAACAATCAGGATATCGCTTCTTTGGTCGGTAAAGTCGACATCCGCATGCTGGAGCATTTTGCCCAAAACGATCCGGATGCCTACAGCTATTCAGGTGCATTGTGCCGCGCCAATCAGGGCCTGATGGAATTCGTCGAGATGTTTAAAGCACCGATTAAAGTGCTGCATCCATTGCTGACTGCAACGCAGGAAGGCAATTACAACGGCACCGAAGGGCTCGCCGCACTGCCATTTGAAGGCATTATTCTGGCGCACAGTAATGAGTCTGAATGGCAGACTTTCCGCAATAACAAAAACAATGAGGCCTTTCTTGACCGGGTTTATATCGTCAAAGTGCCTTATTGTCTGCGCGTGTCAGAAGAAGTGAAAATTTACGAAAAACTGCTGGAGCACAGTGAGCTGAAAACCGCACCCTGCGCGCCCGGCACTTTAACCTCGCTGGCGCAGTTTGCTGTGTTATCCCGGCTGAAAAATCCGGAAAACTCCAGCCTGTATTCGAAAATGCGCGTTTACGACGGCGAAAGCCTGAAAGACACGGATCCCAAAGCCAAATCTTATCAGGAGTATCGTGACTACGCCGGCGTTGACGAAGGCATGACCGGCTTGTCGACCCGCTTTGCTTTTAAGATTTTATCCCGGGTCTTTAACTTTGATACCACTGAAGTGGCAGCAAACCCGGTACACCTGTTTTACGTGCTGGAGCAACAAATTGAACGGGAGCAATTCCCGGCCGATGTCGCTGAGCGATATCTGGAACATTTAAAAGGCTATCTGATCCCCAAATACGTCGAATTTATCGGCAAAGAAATTCAGACCGCCTATTTAGAAAGTTACTCGGAATATGGGCAGAATATCTTCGATCGTTATGTGATCTACGCCGATTTCTGGATCCAGGACCAGGAATACCGCGATCCGGAAACCGGTCAGCTGTTTGACCGGGCTGCGCTCAATGCTGAGCTGGAGAAAATTGAAAAACCGGCCGGTATCAGCAATCCAAAAGATTTCCGTAATGAAATCGTCAACTTTGTGTTGCGCGCCAAAGCGAAAAATAACGGCAAAAATCCGACCTGGACCAGCTATGAGAAGCTGCGCACCGTCATCGAGAAAAAAATGTTCTCCAGTACCGAAGAGCTGCTGCCGGTGATCTCGTTTAATGCCAAAACCTCGACCGATGATCAGAAAAAACACGATGATTTTGTCGATCGGATGATGGAAAAAGGCTACACGCGCAAACAGGTCCGGCTGTTGTCTGAGTGGTATCTGCGGGTCCGGAAGTCACAATGAGGCCGGGGTTGAGGCGGAGGTACTATGGCGCATTTTATCGATCGACGCCTGAACGGCAAAAACAAAAGTGCGGTGAACCGGCAACGGTTCATCCGCCGCTATAAACAACAAATCAAACAAGCAGTGTCAGATGCGATCAGTAAACGCAGCGTCACTGATATCGACAAAGGTGAGAGTGTTTCTATCCCCGGACGCGACATCACCGAGCCGTTTTTTCATCAGGGCAGCGGTGGTCATCGCGAGCGCGTGCATCCGGGCAATGATCAGTTCAGTGAAGGCGACCGCATCAAAAGACCGCTGGGCGGCCAGGGTGGCGGCTCAGGTCAGGGCGACGCCAGTGCTGACGGTGAAGGCGAAGACGAATTTGTCTTTTCGATTTCAAAAGACGAATACCTGGATTTATTGTTCGAAGACTTAGAACTGCCGAACCTGCGCAAAAACCAGCTGGATAAACTGGTGCAATACAAAAATGTCCGTGCCGGTTATCGCTCTGAGGGCGTGCCCAGCAATATCGACATAGTCCGGTCTCTGCAAGGCTCACTGGCACGAAGGGTCGCGATGACAGCCGGCAAGAAGAAACAACTGCATGAAATAGAACAGGAAATTGCCGAAATTGAAGCATCCGCCCTGCCGGACATGCAACGATTGCAACTATTAAACACTCAGGCCGAAGAATTACGCCGCCGTATTGACGCCGTGCCTTTTATTGACAGCTTTGACCTGCGTTTTCGCAATTTCGCCAAAAGACCAGAACCTACCAGCAAAGCCGTGATGTTTTGTCTGATGGATGTGTCGGGTTCTATGGATCAGGCCACCAAAGATATGGCCAAACGTTTTTATATTTTGCTCTACATGTTTTTAAGCCGCAGCTATAAAAACGTCGAGGTGGTGTATATCCGCCACCACACCCAGGCCAAGGAAGTCGATGAACACGAGTTTTTTTACTCGCAGGAAACCGGCGGCACTATTGTGTCCAGCGCCCTGAAGCTGATGGCGGAGGTCGTCAAAGAGCGCTATGACCCGACCGAGTGGAATATCTACGCGGCACAGGCATCCGATGGCGACAACTGGGCCGACGACAGTCCACAGTGCTCTCAGCTGCTTGCAGAGCAATTGCTGCCGCTGGTGCGCTATTACGCCTATATCGAAATCACCCAACGCCCACATCAGAGCCTGTGGGTCGAATATGAAAAACTGCTCAGCAGTTTTGATAATTTTGCCATCCAGCCTATTCGCCAGGTCAGTGATATTTACCCGGTGTTCAGAACGCTGTTTAAGAAACAAGCGGCCTGAATAGAAGGAGATTTTTATGTCGGCAAAAAAGAAAGTGCAGCCTTTATCTGACGGCCCCGACTGGAGTTTTGAGCTGCTGACGCAGTATCAGACTGAAATCGAACGGGTCGCGCGTTTTTACAAACTGGATTATTACCCGAATCAGATAGAAATCATCACCGCCGAACAGATGATGGACGCTTATTCCAGTGTGGGTATGCCGATTGGTTATAACCACTGGTCATATGGCAAAAAATTTATCCAGACCGAACAAAACTACAAACGCGGCCACATGGGGCTGGCCTATGAAATCGTGATTAATTCCAATCCCTGCATCGCCTATCTGATGGAAGAAAATACTATCACTATGCAGGCTTTAGTGATGGCGCACGCCTGTTACGGCCACAATTCATTCTTTAAAAACAACTACTTATTCAAAACATGGACGGACGCATCGTCGATTATCGACTATCTGGTGTTTGCGAAAAAATACATCAGTGATTGTGAAGAGAAATACGGCTTGAACGAAGTCGAAGACATTCTGGATTCCTGCCATGCCCTGATGAACTACGGCGTCGACCGCTATAAAAGACCGCAAAAAATCTCGATGGATGAAGAGCAACGCCGCCAGCAGGAGCGGGAAAAATATCTGCAGTCACAAGTTAACCAGCTGTGGCGCACTATCCCGAATAAAGAATCGTTGAACCAGCCGGTCGAGCAACATTATCCGAAAGAGCCGCAGGAAAATATCCTGTATTTCATCGAAAAAAATGCCCCTTTGCTCAAATGCGTATTTCGGGGTCATCCGGACACCCATTTCGGTATGATCCGGCCAATCGTTTCGGTATCATCCGGCCACCCATTTCGGTGTGATCCGGACAGTCGTTTCGGTGTCGTCCGGCCACCC
>SSFI01000137.1 GCA_008015325.1 Rheinheimera sp. | reverse complement strand
TGCTTGAGTAGCTTACGCACAGGCAACGGCAACCAAGACCAGTAATTCTCTACCGACTGTGCATAATGACGGCGATAGCCGGTGAACACATCGTCACCACCGGCGCCGGACAATAAGACTTTAATGCCCTGTTTACGGGCCATTTCGCAAATAAGCAATACGTTGATCGGCGCAGGATCAGCCTGAACTTCGTCCAGGTGATACACCATTTTCGGTAACAGACTGACTATATCTGGTGTCACCTTCAGCACATGTAATGGCACACCAAGATGCTGCGCAACTTTGCGAGCGTAGGGTAAATCCGCTTCAAATCCATCGGTATCACCAGTATCAATGGTGTAACAGTCTACTGGTTGTCTGGATTTTTCCGCCGCCATGGCGACAATCAGGCTGGAATCGAGGCCACCAGATAAAAAGGAGCCGACAGGTACGTCAGCTACCAGCTGATCTGATACAGACTGGCGCAGACTGTCAATGACGGCCTGACTATGAGATTCAACTGAACCTGGCCCCGGCTGATAAGCAGGCCAGTCCCAATACTGGGTTATTTCAGATGTACCATTCGCATCTACCGTTAAATAACAACCGGGCTCCAGTTTTTTCACTGCCCGAATCACTGTATGCGGCCCCGGACTCCACAAAAAGACCAGAGTACGAAGTAACGCATCATGATCCAGGTCACGGGAGACATCCGGGCAAACCAGCAAAGATTTCATTTCGCTGGAAAAGATTAATCCGTCTGGTGTGAAAGTGTAATACAACGGCTTGACACCAAAATGGTCCCGCACTAACCAAAGCCGTTCAGTTTGCTGGTCCCAAATCGCGAATGAGAAAATCCCATTGACCATAGACAACAGCTCTGCACCGTACTCCAGGTACAAATTCAACAAAACTTCAGCATCACCATTTGATTTGAACTGATAGCCTTTTTCCAGCAACTGCTGTCTTAACAGCTGGTAATTGTATATCTCACCGTTAAAGACGATACAAAGACGTCCGGTGACATCCCACATTGGTTGATTACTGGCTTCAGACAAATCCACGATGCTCAGACGGGTATGACCCAGATGGAGTTTCCCCTGACTGAACCACGACAAATTATCCGGCCCCCGGTGCGCGATTTTATGAACCATCTGTTCAATCAACGCCGGCGCAAAATTTCCGAGCGCCCCAGCAATACCACACATAATTAATCCTTAATTCAGAAGTATTTACTTAATAAATATTGGTAAGATTTTACCTGCTCCGCACAGATAAAGCGCCGCGATTCAGCCGAAGTCGAAGCATGTTCATTGTCATGTACGATGACCTGCGGGTAATGTTGAATTTTCAGCTTGTGCAAAGCTGCTTCTTCAGCAACAAATAACTCCTCACCAAACAGGAAACGCGGATAATTCAGCGACGCCCCTGCCGCCAGGTAAGCTTTTGTAAAAATGATAAAAGAGCCATGGGGTGAATAGACATATGGGCTCTGAGTAACAGGCTTAGGCTGCTGACAGTTTCTTTTGGCTTTTACATCATAAGCGGCTGCGTACCAACGGAATAACAGCGGCGAGCGAAACAACAGACTGAGCAACCATAATTTCCGTCGGGCCGGACGTTCCAGTTTCTGCGTATTGATATCGCCGCCGGAATAACGCGACAGAATACAAGGGGCGATGACACCTACGTCTGGAGCGATATCCGCTTGAGCCAATTGATTGAAGAAGGTTGAGTCGACTTCTAAATCAACATTAGAAACAATCACATAGTCATAGTTAGCTAAATTCGCAGCCACAGACGGCACTTGCGTCAAACCACGGTAAAAACCAGGGAAATAGCCCACATTGTTGTTTTTCAGATAATGAAACTGAAAAAATTCGGTTGGCGCTACCTGATCAAAATAATCGTTCGAGTCTGTATTGGTTGAATTGTCACTTAAAACAAAATCAATATGAACAAGATTCTGTGCCTGCAAAGACGCCTGCACACTCTCGACCAGCTTTTTCGCATAACCGTAAGAGTTGTAGCAAATACTAACCATGCATATTTTTTTCAATGGAACCTCTGTAAACAACATGCACCGACTTACTTTCAAATTCGACGCAACTACTCAGACTTCACTCCGCCGGCGATTACATTTTTAGTGACATAATTAACTTTTGTATAAAAGAACCACATGGCCAGCGGGTAGCAAATAATAGATACCAAAATCGACAACCATGTAAAACTACTGGCTGCATAAGACTGATAAGCAAACATAATAAAATGCGAATAGAGCCCTACATAAAAAAATGGAGCCGAAGATACGCGAATCATGTAATAACAACTATAAATTCCAGCCCCACAAATAAACGCAAATATCAAACTACCTAACAGAGAGAAATCAATTATCAACCCACGAAACATCGAATAGATGTTGGTCTGCATAACGTTAGGAATTTCAAAGAACTCACTGTAAATACCTATTGGAACTGGCCTGTTATCACCTGCCATTTGAAAAATTGACATGAAGGTATAAAAACCGACCTGAAAACTCGGCTGATCGTAACGAAACAAAGAATCCTCAAAATAACGATGACTGAACCAGTCGGAAAATGCATACAGATGACCGCTGGAATACGAGACAAAAAAATGGGATACACTAGATAACACCGCGCTGATGTCTTCATCACTTCCGCCAATTCTGGACATAAAAGAGACGACCAATATCGGCACAAAGATCGCGATACCAACCAGCACATAGCTAAAAAACTTCAGCGAGAAGAAATCTCGTTTGCCCTGATAAATTTTGATTGCAAAAATCACCCCAAGGAAAAGAGCGATGGACAGGAAAATGATACCTTTCGCATTTTGCACCAGCATCACAATCAGGGATGGGGTAAAGGTCAGCAGTAAAATGAACAAAGCAGAGCGGGCTGAACGGCTGAAATACCAAAGCCCGGCGCCAATAGCAACCAAAGGGTATGTCAGCGCCATCGCTGCTTTGGCGTAGAAGCTGGGTACAAGCTGGTCGTTATAGCGCTTGCCAGCATATTCCGCAGCAATTTTAACTATCCCTTCGTCAAGTAGCCGGCTCAGTGTAATGCCCTGATCTTCCAGAGCCAACACCATGAAGGCAACCACCAGCGCGGTGGTTATTGTAAAAAAACTGCTAACCTGTCGGTTACTGAACAGAGGCCGCACCCGCGCATCCGGACGTTCGATAAAAGCTACATTGCGCCACCGAAAAAATAATCCGGGCAAACAAAGGCAGCAACAAAAGACAAAGATATACAAGGCCGCAAACGGATTGACCGGTGAGGTCCAGGAAGCCAAAGCCGGAATAAAAATATACAAAAACCAGAAGAAACAGAAAATCGACCCCGGGTTATTCCAGCTGCCAACGATCCTCTTCACGAAGCCACCCAGCAATAGGATCATCAATGCGATAAACAGAGTGAGCGTTTTTAAGATGTCTTGCTCAATCACGGATAACCTGCCGAATTTTTATAACTATGAGGATCGTTAACAGCATTTCCGCAAAGACAAAAGTCAGTGCCGCACCATATTGCTGCCAGGCAGGCGCTACTATTGCACATAACAGCAATGAAATCAGACCGACCAACAGTAAGCGGCGCGACATGGCACGGTCATATCCAAGGTTATTCAGGCCGACGACACCATACATAAAGTTAACGACGCCAAAGAACACCGCAGCAGACATAACAGCCAGCAAGCCCAGCACACTCAGCAGCTGTGGCGGCAACAGACCAAGGGCAGCCATCACAGAAGCAGCCAGGGAACCGATAACACCGGCGACAAACAGCAGCAACAATTGGGGGCGTGTCGACTGGCGAATGACGGCGAAGGACACTTTCAACGCGGCAGGATTGAGGTGGCTGGCAATTTTGGCGTAATAATGATCATTCAGTGGCCGCGCCAGTGCCTGTAACATACGGACATACTTTTCGGCTATCGCATAAACCGAGACTGCATAAGGTGTTGCCAGCAAACTGAGCAGAAACACATTACTGTTACGGTACAAAGTCACAGCCAGGTTGCCAGCAAAAATAACATAACCATCGCGGATCAATCGGACCGAGCCTGTCATGGCCGGCCAGCCACTACGGGGCAACCTGACCATCAGCAACAGGCTCGCCAGCAGACCCGACAACAGATAGCTGCCTGCGACAAGCCAGCTGGCCGTTTCAACATTTAGCTGCTGCAGGCTTTGCAGCCACCAAACTGCGGCCATAGTCAGCAATCTGCAAGTAAAGACCAGCAGCGCCAGTGCCTTATTTTGCAGACAGGCCTGAAAAAAATAATTGTGCTGTAAAATCATGCCTAGCGGAAATAGCAGCCAAATCAGAAAAAACGGTTCCAACGCTAAAAAATATACAGCGCACAGCAGAACAACCGAACAAAGCACAAACAACAGCAGCCGGGTTTGCAACACCTGATAAAAAATCTGTGCCTGCGCTTTTTCATCTGAGGATGCCACAGCAGTGGCTACCGCTTTAACCTGAGTCACATCAAAGGAATATAAACACAAAGTCAGCACATAAAATGCGATGACTTCTGCCAGTACCAGCCTCGCAAAATCGTCGCTGCCCAGTGCTATTAACAACCATGGCATCAGCACCAACGGAAACAGGGCGTTTCCGCCCTGATTGACCGCCAGCCAGAAAATATTGCGCAGGTCTTTAATAGTCATTCAGCAACTTGCATACAGTAGCCAGGGCCGGTGCAAGCGGCGGCATTGGATAATCAAACGCCTGTTCCGTCGACTGACAATCCAACACAGAAAATGCAGGTCTGCGCGCGGGCGTTGGGTAATCTGCTGTAGTGATTGGCGATACAGTGGTATCAATACGACAACCGGCCTCAATCAACGCATCTTTTATCATCAGCGCAAATTGGTACCAGTTCAGCGTGGTTGCATTGCTGAAATGATAAGTCCCCCACCGGCACCGGCCCGTGGCAATCATTCCAGCCGCATGCAGGATAAAGTCAGCTAAATCACCGGCATAGGTCGGTCGTCCAAGCTGGTCGCTGACTACAGAGAGCTGGTCACGGCTGGTCAGCAGCCGGTGCATTGTTTTGACAAAATTCTGACCATATTCACTGAACACCCAGGATGTGCGGATAATCAGATAAGCCTCTGTGTGCTGACGCACAGCCTGCTCTCCTGCCAGTTTACTGGCGCCGTAGACCGAGGCAGGGCCAGTTTTATCTGCAGGTTGATAAGGTGTTGTTGCAGCCCCATCAAACACATAATCGGTAGAAACATGGATAAGCGGACATTGGTGCTTTTGACACAAAGCAGCTAACTGCGCCACGGCCTGCGCATTGACAGCAAAAGCTGTATTTGCGTCCGATTCAGCTTTATCCACTGCCGTATAAGCCGCTGCATTAACCACCAGCTCTGGTTGCTCCTGGTCAAAAATTTTACTCAGGGCAGCAGGCTGACTGAGATCACAGTCGCTACGGGCTAAAGCGGTCACCTGGTGGCCAGCCTCAGCTGCCCGCGCTATAAAGCTCTGACCAAGTTGACCCGTAGCCCCTGTCAGCAGAATCTTCATCACATCAGATCTCTAAATAACGGCGCAGCCGCGTCCTTCGCGGACAACACTGGTTCAGCGCTCGTTGGCCACTGAATAGCAAGTTGCGGGTCGTTCCAGCAAATGGAGCCTTCGTCCGACGGATCGTAGAAGTCTGTACATTTGTATTCGAAATCAGCAAACTCAGACAACACCAGAAACCCGTGGGCAAATCCAGGTGGAACCCAGAACTGGCGATGATTCTGTTCGGACAGAATTACACCTTCCCATTGACCGAAGGTTTTGGATTGAGGGCGTATATCCACAGCCACATCAAAAACTTCACCCCGCACAACCCGCACCAGTTTGCCTTGCGGCTTAGTTTTTTGAAAATGCAGGCCCCGGAGTACGTTTTGTGCTGAGCGTGAATGATTGTCCTGCACAAAAGCCAATTCGATTCCGGCCATTTGCCTGTAGCGTTCTGCCTGAAATGACTCTAAAAAAAAGCCACGTTCATCGC